>JAYZGM010000096.1:0-7095 GCA_036336225.1 Acidobacteriota bacterium
ACGTATCTCTTTTCGGGTTCCGTGCCCACACTGCTCGATGCCGGGACTGGTGAGGCGGGACACTTGGCGAGCCTTGCTGCCTCTCTCGGACCGCAGTCGCTTGGCCAGGTGCTCGTGACCCACGCCCACGCCGACCACATCGATGGAACCGATTCGCTGGCCTCGCGCTGGCCCGACGCTGTGTTTCACAAGATGCCATGGCCGGATCGCGATCGAGAGCACTCGGTTGGGTGGAAGCCGATTGCGGATGGTGACGTCATCCAGGTCGGCGATGGGTACGTGAAGGCGGTGCACACCCCTGGCCATGCGCCGGATCACCTCTGCTTCTACGATGAGGGGTCTGGGACGCTGTTCTCCGCAGACTTGGTCGTGCCGGGTAGCACCGTCGTTATTCCGGCCTCCCACGGTGGCAGCCTCGCGCAGTATCTCGCTTCACTCCGCCGAGTACAGGAGATGTCCCCGGCTCGTCTATTGCCCGCCCACGGCGACGCCGTCGACGACCCGGTACCGCTGCTGAGCGCGTACATCGAGCACCGTCGACGACGTGAAGACCAGGTCGTGGCCGTGATCCGCACTGGTGCGCGTCGCCCGGAGGCTATCGTGAGTCGACTTTATGAAGGACTCGACCCCAAACTGCTGGGAATGGCCCAAGAGAGCGTCACGGCACATCTAGTGAAGCTTGAGGAGGAGGGGCGTGCACGGTCGAACGGGGGAGAGTGGGAGCTGACCTAGTGCAGGGTTTCCTCGAGCGGCAATTCGACCTCGCAAAGCATGGGACGACCGTGCGTACCGAGGTGCTTGCTGGATTTACCACCTTTCTTACGCTTGCCTACATTCTCTTCGTGCAGCCCGCCTTGCTCAGCTCGATTGGGCTCGACCTCGGTGCCGTGTTCGTCGCCACGTGTCTTGCGTCGGCGTTCGCGACACTGCTCATGGCCGGGTTTGCGAACTACCCGATCGCGGTGGCACCCGCGATGGGGCACAATTTTTACTTCGCCTTCACGGTGGTGGTGGCCATGGAGGTGCCGTGGCAGGTCGCGTTGGGCGGTGTAGCCGTCGCCGGGACGCTGTTCATCCTCACCGCCGGGTTCGGGTTGCGCGAGAAACTCATCACCGCCATTCCTGACTCTCTGAAGCACGCCATCGCCACCGGGATTGGTCTGCTCATCGCTACCATCGGCCTGCAGTGGTCCGGTATCGTCGTGGCGTCGCCTGGGACGTTGGTGACGTTGGGGGACCTCCGATCTCCCCCAGTCCTGGTGGCGCTCACGGGCCTCTCGGTCATGGCGTCGCTCTGGGCCGGAGGTGTGCGTGGCGCTATCCTCATCGGGATTCTCGCCTCGACTGGGGTGGCCTGGCTGGGTGGGCTCGTGGAGTTTCAGGGGGTCGCCAGTTGGCCGCCGTCGGTGGAGCCCACGCTCGGGCAATTGGACGTGCTCGGGGCGCTTCGCCCCGACATGGTCGCCGTCATCTTTGTCTTCTTTTTCTTGGCGCTCTTCGACTCGGTCGGCACGCTGGTCGCACTGGGTGACCAGGCTGGGTTACTACAGAACGGCGTGCTTCCGCGCGCCCGTGGTGCGCTCTTAGCCGACGCTGTCGGTACTGTCGCCGGCGCTACGTTGGGGACGTCGACCGTGACCGCCTATGTGGAGAGCGCGACCGGAGTAGCCGCGGGAGGCCGCACCGGTCTGACGGCCGTCGTCATCTCGGCACTGTTTCTCGCCGCGCTGTTTTTCTCGCCACTGGTGAGCATGATCGGCGGCGGCTATGCGGCAGAAAGCGGCGTCATGCTCTACCCGGTCGTGGCACCCGCACTGATACTCGTAGGTGCCATGATGGTGCGTGGTGTACGGCGCATCGATTGGGATGAGCCCACCGAAGCGTTGCCCGCGTTCCTCACGCTCATCGTGATGCCGCTTGCGGTGAGTATCACCGACGGCATCGCGTTCGGGTTCGTGGCCTTCGCAGTGCTCAAGCTGGTGACTGGTCGGGGCCGTGAAGCGCACCCGCTGGTGTTCGTGTTTGCCGCGTTGTTTCTGGCAAGGTATGTGGTTCTGAGGTGAGGCTCTCTTGCCGCTTCGTATTGCGTTCGATCCAGATGAGGTTCTCGCCGACATGCGCGGGGCGCCGCTCAGAGAGAAGGAACGCCTCGCTGCTGCGAAGACACGGGAAGGTCAGGATGACGTAGAGCCTGCGGGCCACCTTTGTGTGCCGAACGTGTTTCTCATGACGTGTGGCCGATGTAATTGGAGAAAGAATCGGCCCGGGCTTCCAAGAGAGACGGCCGGGTATGGGGCCAAGCACCTAGGCAGAGATGGCAGAGAGAGTGATGGGAAAGGCCAATTTCCAGCAGGGCCTGGCGACGACTTGCCTCGACTCGTCGACCCAGGGCTGGCCGGGGCGACAGAGCGTCACGGCCACGATGATTAGATGGAGGAGGGTGAACGCGCTGTGTTCACACGCGGCGCAGCGTAGGCCGTCATCCGGGAATCGCAAACGTCGAAACGCCGGCAATCCGAGAGTGAAGTACGAATTCGAGACCGTGGCGATCACCACCGGTCGGGCGAGTCGACGGCGCCCTCCGCCTCCGGCCTCGGGCTGTGACAGGATCTACAGGTGCTGGTTCGGCGTATTCGTTGAACAAGAGCGGCAGGGTGACAAGCTGTAGAGGCGCGCCTGAGCTCGGGCCAGGAGCTTGGCAGGGTCCGTGTTCTGGCGACCATGAATGTGGAGAGTGGCGTGGACGACAAGCCGACGACGGATCGTACGAATTCACAGCTGCTCATCACCACCACAGAGCTGACCGATCGGTTCGCGAATGACACGCGGTCGACGTTGCTCCTTGACCTCCGTCCGGCAGACCGCTTCGCCAGGGGACATATCCCAGCCGCGGTGCACCTCGACCTGTTCGGGGTCAGCCTTATCGATACTGATCCCGCTCCCCTCGCCGCCTTTCTTTGGATGGTCGCACATCTTCTCGGGTCTCGCGGCGTGGCCCAAGATCGTTCCGTGGTCGTGTATGACGAACAATCTGGAATTCGTGCCGCCCGTGCGTTCTGGTTCTTGGAGTTCTTCGGGCATCCCGATGCGCGCTTGCTCGACGGTGGGTTCGGGACATGGGAACGAGAGGGGCATCCGGTGAGTCGGGAGCCAGTGGCGCCGACCAGCCGTGCCTGGTCCGTGGGCAGGGCTGATGAGCGGCTGGCGACCTGGCGAGATCTGCGAGATCGGCTTGGAGCGTCCGATTTGGCCGTGCTCGATACGCGAAGCGACGCCGAATACTACGGCGAGAAGGTGAGAGCGAACCGGGGTGGGTCGGTTCCCGGCGCCGCGCATATCGAGTGGACCCAGAATCTGGATGAAGATGGCAAGTTCAAGCCCGTCGCGGAGCTGACGCAGATGTACGAGAGCGCGAGAATCACCCGAGATAAAGAGGTGGTCACGTATTGTCAGGGCGGATACCGTGCGGCCCACAGCTATCTGGCGCTACGGCTGCTCGGGTACCCGAGGGTCCGGAACTACATTGGTTCCTGGAAAGAGTGGGGCGACCGGGAAGATCTGCCGATAGAGATGCCGAGACGGAAGTGATGCCCAGACGAATGACGACGCTTGGGGCCTTTGTCTTGGCCTTGCTGTTCGCGGCTTGCGCATCGGATCCTGAGCAGCTTCGAGCGGAGCGCACGGTGGCTGCGGAGTATGATGCCGCCACCGGCCGGCTCGAGTTGATCGCGTTTGATTCAGACGACAACGGAACCGCGGACACGTGGAGCTACATGCATGGTCGTTTCGTCGAACGCATCGAGTTCGATCGCGATGAGGACGGGCAGATCGATCGCCGGGGGTTATATGAAGCTGGCGTGCTTCAGAGCTCAGAAGAAGACGCCGACTCGGACGGCCGCCACGACAGATGGGTGACGTTCGAGGACGGTCAGATCGCCTTCGCGACATTCGATGAGGATGGCGATGGGGCCCCAGACCGCCGCGTAATCTACACAGATGGCGAAGTCGCGTCGATCGAAGACATTTCAGACTGATCTGGCGTTTGCCGACACAATCGCGAGGTGCCGGGGGCGAATCGGCCATGAACTTCGACTTGGGTTCGACCACCATCGTTGTAACGGGTGGTCGTGGCAGTGCGTCTGCCTCGGCGGCAATCACCAGCGCGTACTGATGGCCCTCACTGACGTATCACTCGATCCGTCGCGCCGTCTCCTCATCAAGATCTTCGCAGCGCTCGAAGCCGGTGGTGAAAGCCCCGCGTCGCGTCGAATGCGCCGGGACTTCTCCCGGGCTGTTGCCATGTAGAGGAGCGCCGACGGTCAGCGACGAGCAGGTGCCCCACGTGGTTCGCGTCGTCGCGCTATGCTTGGAGTATGCGCTGCGACCACCCGACGCTGAAGACCCTTTGCCAGCACTTCAAGCTGGATGCGCTCCACGTCTTCGGGAGTCGTGCAGGGGAGGTGGTGGAAAGCCTGCGGCTGTCCCGCAAGCTCGATCCGAGGCACTCGTCCGACGTGGACATCGGAGTTCTCCCGAATGCCGATTACCCCATTGGGGTGGATGACCGGGTGGGGCTTACGGGGGCGTTCGAAGAGTTGCTCGGCGTATCACGGGTCAACGTTGTCGTGTTGCCGTCGGCCAGTTCGTATTTAGCCCTCGACGTGGTGTCTGGCGCGCGGCTTTGCTGCTTTAACCCGATCCGAGAGGCGGAATATCAGCCCCCGCACGAGCTCGATCCCATCTGCACGGAGCGAATACCGGACATCACGGACGCGACCAACACCATGACGGCATGGGTTCGTGAGCATCCGGAACTGGTCGATCGGTCACTCTGACAGGTCGAATGCCGTCGCACGATGCAGAGCTCGCTTCGGCCTATGACGCGTGTGCCAGATTGGCGCGGGCGCACTATGAGAACTTCCCGGTGGCGTCCTGGATGCTGCCTCGCCGGATGCGCCCGCACGTAGCGGCGATCTACGCGTTTGCTCGTGTCGCGGATGATTTTGCCGATGAAGGGACGGTACGGCCAGACGAGAGGATGCGGTTGCTCGAGAGGTGGGGTGCCCGACTTCACGACTGCGTTTCAGGAGAAGGGATGAGCAAGACCGGGGTGGATGAGAGTCTCGCGTCCTCCACGCCGTCCATTGACGATCGTTCGATCTTCCTGGCTCTGGGCCACACCATCCATGCGTGTGGCTTGCCCGTGTCGCTCTTCGACGACCTCCTGAGCGCCTTTCGACAAGACGTAGAGACCCACCGATACGAGAGCTGGAACCAGCTGCTCGACTATTGCCGCCGGTCGGCCAACCCGGTGGGTCGGCTCGTGCTACGCGTAGCGGGTCATGACAATCCAGAGATGGATCGAGCGTCTGATTGTCTCTGCACCGCACTCCAGCTCACGAACTTCTGGCAGGACCTGGCGAGAGACTTCGAAGCGGGGCGCATCTATGTGCCGCGTGAGGACCGCGTCGCCAGTGGAGCGGTAGAGGACCACCTAGAGCATAGACAATGGACCCCCGCCTGGCGAGCGGCGCTTGAACGCGTCGGCGCGCGCACCCGAGCATTGTTCGACCAAGGACGTCCGGTTTGTGATGGGGTGGGCGGGCGCTTGAGATACGAGCTGCGGATGACCTGGCTGGGCGGAGTCCGTATCCTCGAGCGACTTGAAGAGGCGCATTTTGACGTGTTTACTCAGAGACCCTCCCTCAGCACGAGAGATGGGGTCCCCATCCTCTGGAAGGTCCTGACGTGGCGTAGATAGCAGAGTGCTTCCTGGTCAAGGGGAGTGAGACCGGCGAGGCGGTCCGGCTTGAGGGGCGAGGGGGCGTCTGCCCTCGCGGCGGCGGGGCGCTCAGTTCAAGTTAGCGATCCGTCTTCGCAGCGCTTTCACGTGGCCCCAGATCTCGTTGCGCTCCTCTTTGCTCTCCTCGCCGTTGTCCTTGTTTCTTGACGAGTACTTGAGGTATGCCTCGAGATCTCGTAACGCGGCGGCGTAGTCGTTGATGTGATACGAGAGTAGTCCGCGGTCGCGGAGCTCGGTGAGGGCCGTTGGGTTGATCGCCAACAGCAGGTCGGTGATGGCGTGCCCCTGTGGAAACGACCGCATTCTCACGTACAGCCGTTTCAGGTTGCCAAGCATTCTCACCAGAATCTGCTGTTTGGTCGCCGGACCGAGCAACTGTGGTGCGAACGTCACACGGTTGCCGGTGTGCTTCTTGAGCAGTGCTCGACAGTCGTCCTCCGACAACACGGTGCCTCCGTGGAACGGGTCCACAAAGACCGCGCTTTCGTTGTCGTCCTGTGGACCGAATGGGAACCGCAGCAGAAAGTGCCCCGGGAAGTTGACCCCGTCCACGCGGATGCCGGCCCGTCGTGCCACCTCGATATACACAACGGCTAACGTGATGGGGATCCCCGTGCGTCTGTCCAGTACCTGGTTCAGAAAGCTGTTGCGCGGGTCGTCATAGTCGTCGGTGTTGCCAGAGAATCCCTGGTCTTCAAACAGGAACCGGTTGAGGCCGTCGATGGGTCCTCGCGGCGCGGTCGGCGGATCTGTCGCGCGGAGCCGGCTGGCCGCCGTGTCACCCATCTCCTCAAGACGGGAAAGATAAGGGCCTGGGTCCAGATGGGGATAGCCGAGCCGGGCGATGAGCAGCGCCGGTGTCGCCAGACTCGGGTCGTCGCTTGTTGCGACCTCCGTGAACTGACGAACAACATCGGTCGGAAGAAGGTTCATGACCCGTTCGTGTTATTGCACAGATACGACTGGCGATCGAGGCGTACTCAGACGGAGAGACACACCTCGTGCAGACGAGCTATCGTGACGTCGGCAATCGTGGGGACGACAAGGTGGGCGGTGTCGAGCTGATCGACCGGATAGGTCTGTGCGACGCCGATACAACGGAGTCCGGCGGCCACGGCCGACTCGATACCCCATCGCGAGTCTTCGATGGCGACGAACGTCCCGTGAAGACGCCTTCCGGTTGCCTCGGCCCTGGCGCGCACCAGATCAACCGCTCGCAAGTAAGGATCAGGAGCGGGCTTAGACCGCTCCGTGTGACCAGAGGCCACGATCACTTCAAAGTGATGTCGCAG
>JAYZGM010000097.1:0-11354 GCA_036336225.1 Acidobacteriota bacterium
AACATGCTTGTAGCCACTGTCCTCCTTATCCGGATCTTCGTTCAACATCTTGGTGTAGCTCACGGGCAGGATGGCGACCGGGTGTGGCCAGTAGGTCTGACCCATGATCGCGCGCACATTGCTGAGCTCGGCGTTGTGGCGTGAACGGTCACGATTGAGGCTATACAAATAGGGGCACTTGAGCTCAAACGCGCGACGCACGTAGGCTTCGACCTGTCGTGTCGTCATCTCCTGGAACGACACCATGTTGATG
The DNA here is from genome assembly GCA_036336225.1 of Acidobacteriota bacterium. Lineage (GTDB taxonomy): Bacteria > Acidobacteriota > Vicinamibacteria > Vicinamibacterales > UBA8438 > JAJEEA01. The sequence goes on from JAYZGM010000097.1 coordinate 254, forward strand.
GTCAGGTCGACCTGGGCCGGACGGACGGTGCCATGAAAGGTGTCCGGCACGAAAATAAAGTCGAGCTCGGTCCAGTCGTCAAATGTCTCCTCTGGCGGCACCTCACCGTAGAACCGTACCCGAGCATCCGGAAACGCTGTCTGGAGATAGGTGGCGGAGAACAGAAACAGCTCCGGGAAATCGGTGATCACGTAGGTCACGTTCGGACACAATGTCTTGAACTGATACGGAAAGCCGCCCCACCCTGCCCCGATCTCCCAGACCAATTTCCGGTCGTGGGTCTGCTGAAAGGCGTTCAAAACCGCACCGGTGTGGAGCGCGATCAAGACCTCGTAGAATTTAAGCGTATCGATGTTGACGAGCTGTCCGTCGATCTCGTAGCCAAACCCGCCCAACAACGCCGCCTCGGGGACCCAGAGACTCGCCTCGTCAAGCGCTCGAAGCGCGCCGAGCTTCTCCGCGAACCGACGCTTGTATTTGTTGTGACTCTGTCGATACTGGTTAGCGTGGAGCCCGGTCAGATTATGGGTATGATGCCGGAGTTTCTCAATCACCAACGGCGACGCGTCGAGCATGTACTCAAACTTTGACAACTCACCCGACCAGTAGTCACTCGGTGCGTGACCCGTCTGGCGCCGCGCATGTCCGAACTCGAGCAGTCTGAGCACGTGGTTCCGCACGTCCTCATACTTCCGATACGCGGTACTGTCCCGTAACGTGCCGAGCCGATCATGCCATCCCGGCGGGGCGGCCGACGGACCCCGAGACACTGGGTCGTGACGAGTGGGCCCCGTCATCCGACCTCCCGCGCGCCGGACCGCGCCCGCGTCTTCTTGGCGAGACGTCGACGACGGTCGTGCCACTTGCGCACATGTTTTTCGCTTGGTCTTGTAATACCGCCACGCCGCCTTGGCGTATCGTCGACGCGCCCGGTGCAATTCCTTCCGCCGCTCATGAAAATCGGTGAGATACGTGACGACCGCGACACCCCACAACGTCGCGCGGGCCGGCCAGAGCTGGAACGGCAAGGACGATACGGTCGGCATCCTCAATTGGAGCGCCAGGAGTGCATCGACCAATCTCGGTGTCGCGGCGGTGTCAAGCCCATACGGCCGAACAAAGGTCTCGATGAACTGACGGGCCGATGGGGCCCTCCCCTCGTCAATCACGGCGGAGAGCTGCCGCGTATGCTCCTCAAGGTTCGCGGCCTGTTGTAGTGGGCCACCGTTCTCCGGCAGCAGGTAACGAAAGTGCAGTGTCCCCGTTTGGGTGTCGTCAAAAGCGGGGTCGAGCACGGTGCACACTGGTCGGTCTTGGATCCCGGCCTCGATCATCGCGGAGGTGTTGATGCCGACCACGATCGCGGCGTGATGCAGTGTGTCGTAGTAGTCGGCCCGATCGTCGTTGTCGACGGGATTCGCCCCGTGGCGAGGAAAAACGGCCACGTTGTGAAAGTCGGACAGATCGACGTCGCGCCAGTGGACCGAGTTGTAGGGGTGGGGCCGGATGACGATTCCAACTTCCCCAAGCGACCCGGGCCCGCACCGCACCGCCTCAATCCATCGCTTGACAAACGCGGTCTCGGCATCCGGGGCAGAGATGGATGCGGTCGACCCCACAAACACGACGAACGGCCGGTCAGACCGGACCCCCACCTGAGCACAGAAGACGTCGCGGGACCGGCTTGGGGAGCGGTCGAACCACCGGTCAAAACACTGTGCTCCCGTCACGACGATCCGGTCATCCGACGCCCCGTGGAAGTCGAGTGCCTCCCGACGCTGGTCGCGATTCCACAACGCCACGAGGTCGGGTTGAATCCGCATCAACCCCTTCGTCGTGAGATGGTCCCAGGAGGCCACGCACAGCGCGCTCGGAATGCCGACCGCACGAGCCGCCTTGATGAGGTCAACTTGTGTCGATTGGTCGGTCACCAAGGGTGACACCACCAGCACGTCGGGCCCGACTTCACAAAGAAACGACTCGAGAACCGGACTACTCGGGATAGCTCGCTCGCATGCTTCGAACGCGGAGACCAGCCACGCCGTGCGGCGGGCGGTGCTTGTGTCCCATCGGCCCAAGAAACGTGTGATGGGGGGGAGCACCTTCCGCATCCGCTCGCGAAGATATGGCGAATCAGCGAAACGCGGATGTAGATAGCGAACGTAGTCGATCGTTCCGCGGACCCCCCGGGCCACCGGCGCCCAAAGATCGGGTCGAGACGGGGTCCGCCCCAGAACCTCGATCTTCCCGTCGATGTCCTCAAGCGCCGCGAGCCCCTCTGGTTGTTTGTGCGGTAGATCAAAGACGAGTGTCACCTGGTGACCGCGGGCGGTGAACTCGGCCAGCACTGAATCGAAGTACCGCAGATACCCAGGGTACTGCAGAACAAACAGCAGCTTCACCGAAGCGACTCCGCCAGACGTGGTAACCGGTCCCGTAACGTCATACTCGAGGAACCGGTGTAACTTCCCGCGTCACGGCGTGCGGATCGTGTCCTGACGAGTCCGCTCGAGACGGGGCCTCGGTCTCCACGACCAAACTCAACAAGTCGAGGGCCTGGACGTCGAGCGCGACAAACGACCCCCGTTTGAGGGTGGCCGCGACCCGATACATCAAATCCAGGTGATGCGGGGCAACGTGCTCCGGGTCCGAGTAGAACGCCAAGGAACGCACGCCGCAGAAAGGAGCCAGATACGACAACCCCCCAGAGTTACCGATATACGCCCGCGCCCGACTGATGACCTTGGTCTGGATCGCCAGATTGTTTCGCGGTTCCAGTAGGTGGTCGATGGTGTGGACGCGTCGCGTGACGTCCGGCTTGAGATCCCAGTGATCGTCGACCAAGAACCCCGGGTTCAACAAAACGACGTCGGTCACCTCCGTCACTCGCATCAGCAGCCGTCTGACAAAGTCTCGATTGGCCTGGGTCTCCGGAAACGGTTTGTTGTAATAGAAACGGACGGCGACATAGTCGTCGGGGAGCTGTCCCGCAAGATCAGACACGTCAGGTGTTGGAAGACGCCCGAACAACGAAAACGACTCTATGAGATTGATCGACGTCCGACTCTTCCAATACGGATAAAAGAGCCGATACATATACATCGGGTGGAAGAGCTCCGCGTCTCGCCGCTCGACCGCAAGCTTGACGAGCTTGACGACCTCTCGGTCGAAGTCGGTCAACGCCCGTTGCTTCATCTGTCCTTTCGCCAACCGCTCCTCGTTACGTTGTCTCAGCTGATCCGGGGTGAAGAAGTCGAACACATCGATATAGCGAACACCGATCCCTTCGTACCATGATGCCACCCCACCTCTCGAGACCACGACGAGACGTTCCGGGTCAAAATGCCGATACGACTTGACCCAGCGGAGAAACGGTAGCCAATACAGCACTTCGAACCCGACCACGCTGAGCCACGGTCCGACGATCAGGGGTTTCGTGCTGTGGTGTAGCTTGTCCACAATGCGTGGAATCGCGACCATTTCCTCGGTGGGCTGGTCGCTCTGCATGCGGGGCACGACCCGCGGCACAACATACTTCTTCACAAAGCCTTTGGCTGGTCGCCAGCGGAGTATCACGTCGAGCACCGCGAACACCGGCTGCAGCACCATGCCCACGAACGTGAATGGCCGCAGTTGTTTCTGCCGTTTACGAGAGAGCCACGTGAACTCGCGAATGATCTTCAGTCCCACTGCGACCGGGTAGAGCATTGCCCGGAGGGCACGCAGGAGCATGCCCGGTCGTTCCGGGGGCATTGCTGGAAGCTGTCCCAGTTCCTCGATGCCATCGACGATATGGGGCGTGGCCGCGGTGTCCAACCCGTTGGGGCGCACAAACGCACCGACAAATCCCCGGAGTGTGGTGGCGATATCGGTTGGCGCGTCGAAGCCTCGCGCCAGCTGCTCGACATGCTCGTCAAAGCTCTTGGCGTTTTGAACCAACCCCCCGCCTGTCTCCAGGAGATAGTGGAAATGCAATGTGCCTTCCTGGGTTCCAACATGTTCTTCGGTCTGGACCGTGAACACAGGTCGCCCGACGATGCCGGCCTCGATCTGCGCGCTGGTGTTGACCCCCACCGCCATGGCGCAGTGATACAACGAATCGAAGAAGTCGTTCTTGGTCGACGTGTCTACTGGGTTCGCGCCCCCCACCGGCCAGACCGACACGCGGTCGAACTCCGCGAAGTCGAACTTGTTCCAAGGCTGCAGATTTTGTGGATGCGGTCGAACGAGAATCGAAGCGTCACTGACCTGGGGCTGGGTGGCCGCTCGGAGCGCTCGCGCCCATCGGTCCACGAACGCGGCTTCGTTTGGGGCAATAAATCCAGAAGAGCATAGATACAAAATGAACGGCTTCTCGGGCGGCAACCCCACCTTTGCACAGAACGCCTCACGGGTGGAGCTTGGGGCACGGGAAAACCACTGGTCATAGACCGGCGCGCCGGTGACAACCACCGAGTCGGGCGACGCGCCGTGCATCTCGACCGCCTCCCGTTTTTGAGGCTCATTCCAGAGGAAGATCCGATCCGGCAGCAGCCGAATGAGTCCCTTGTTTGTGAGATTGTCCCAGCTGTGGACACACAACCCCGTGGGAATGCCCAGCGCGCGTGCGCTCTTGATGTAGTCAGTTTGGTCTGACCCGAGATCGACCAACGGGGTGACGAGCACGACATCGGGCCGTTTACTCTGGAGCTGCTCGTCGATCCACCGATCCGTGGGAATCGCGCGCTCGACCCACAACAGCACCCGCCAGAGCCATCGTCGCCCAAGCGTCGTGTTGACCAACGGCGCCCGGCTGACCCCCACCAACAGCCAGGGTAGCCTGAGTTGAGCGCGCGCCCGCAACTTCTCCGCATCCCGATACTCAGGACCGAGATAACGCAGGTAGTCACCCCAGAACCGCGCCCCTCGAGCCAACCCCAGCCAGAAGCGATAGGGGGTCTTCTTATTTGTGAGCTCAGTGTGAGTAATGTTCGGGTAGTCGTCGGTCAGTTCCCAGAGAAGTCTCCCGTCACCGAGCTTGTCCTGCATGACGAACGACAGGTGAATCTGGTGACCCCGGTCCGCTAGTCCCCGAACCGTGGAGGCGAAATTCCGTAACGCCCCCGGATGCCGCATTGAGAAGAAGATCTTCATGACAGGGCTTGGTCGATCCAGGCGCCTACCCGCTCTTGGTCGAGCTCGGTCGTTTTGGTCATGTCCAGCCTGGTCTCCGGCCAGGTGTCAGCGATCCCGCGACACACTGGCGCGTGCCGTGTGAACGACCCGGTGGCTTCTCCGTACACCAGCATCGTCGGTCGGTTATAGAACGGCGCCGTCAGCGAGATGCCGCCGAACGTCCCAATAAACGCGCTAGCCCCGGCGACGATGTGTGCCTGGGTGCGAAGATGGTCGTCTTTCTCTGGAGCCGGCGCGACGCGGTGCACCCGTGCACTCGCCTCACGCGTGCCTACGTCGGGTGACCCTGGCTGCTCGATCACCACCACCGGAAGACGACGACTCAGCTCGCCAATCACGTCATGCACAAGATGACGGTGTCGTCGCGTATCCGAAAAATACGAGTTAAACCAGAAGCTCGCGGCGACATAGGGCTGCCCTCGGACGACGTCCGGAGGGCTGGTCGTCTCCGAAAACCGCGGGTAGCGAGCATGCGCCCTCAGCCACTCGGATGGCACAGCCCCATTCCAGATCTTCGAGCATACCCGGAACAACACAGACGGATGCAACACAGCGCTCTTTGGCGCGTCAAACCGCTTTGCCACCTCGTCCAGAAGCTCTTGTTCGAAATCGGTGATGATGGTCTGCTTCACGGATCCGGCGTCGCGAATGCGTTCTTGATTTCGCGGTAGAAAGGTCTCAAGGGGGGTGATGTCACAGATGTCCACGTAGTGTGAGGTCAGATCGGCATACCACCCGCCGACCCTTCCCCGTGACACCATCACCACCGGATTTGACCGCGCGCCGTATCGTTCGCACATCCACGCCACGAACGGTCGCCAATAGAGCAACTCGAACCCGACATCCGATAAATATGGACCGAGGATGACCGGTTGATCGCCACGCCAGGCCTGCGCCACCCGGTCCTCGACGAGAGCCGCGACCTTCGAACGATCGAGGCTCTGAGCGGCCCGCTTGATCAGCATAGCTGGGGTGGGATCGGGCGGAGGAGGCGCACCGGCCGTCTCACCTTCCTCTTGTCGCCGTTGGGCGACCTGGCAAAGACGCCGCACCCGATAGGCAAAGTGGTCATACATCGGAAAAACCGTGTCCGGTGTGCCCTCGTAGAGAGTGCCCCCCTCGTGCAGGATGATCGCGCGCGCCACGTTGTCCGGCAGACCAGCCGTCACAGAAGAGAGAATCAGATTGGAGCCACGTTCGAAATGCTCGCGAGTGATACCCAAGATGCGTTCGCCGCTCGCGTCCTTTGCACTTGGAAGTTCATCGAAAATCCGAACATCCTGGGGCACCAGAAGGGCGGCGGCCAACGTGAGATACCGAAGCCGATCCTTTCTGACGTCAACGATTTTTTGGTCCCGTTCGTCGGTAAGTCGCGTGACCGCAAGCACGTCATCACAACACTGATCGGCCATGTCCGGCTCGACGCCACAAATACTGGTGGCCAGCTGGGCATACTCCCAGACGGTCAAGAACGGGTTCATTGCCATCTTTGCCGCATGAACGAGCCCGACCCGCCCATGAAGATGCACGTGCCCCCCGTTCGGACGCAACATACCAGTCAACAGCTTCGCAATCGTGGTTTTCCCCGCCTCGGACATCCCAAGCACGACGACGTTTTCACCGGGACGAACCGTGACAGAAAACCGATCCACGACGACCCGCTCACCAGCCCGAGCTCGCCCTCGACCCGCCGACCACACGGAGACGATGTCGCGCATGGCATACCGCCGGCCCTGCTCAAAATTGTCGCAAAACACCTTAGTGAGCGCCTGACACTGCAGTACCGGCTCGTCTTCCGGACGCGGTGCTCCGGGCCCCACCTGACTGGTGGCGTATCGTGATGAGTGGCTCAGCATGCTCTGACAATATCCATCGACACACGCGACTGGTCAGATGCGGCGCACCCACCGACCACGCACATCACGCCGCACAGTGACACCCGATGTGGAGTCATCGTTGGGGCAAGCTCTGAACCGCAATGGGAAGGGCTCGTCGAAAGAACCGCAGCGAGAAAAACGAGACAACGACCAGCAACGCCACGCACACGAGAAACAGCGTATCATTCGGGGTCGACCCAAACACCAGCCACTGCCGGGGAATGTTGATCAGGTAGGTCAACGGGTTCCAACGATTGACCACCGCCAGGAATCCATCTTCTGGGGTCGCATAGATAATTGGGGCCGTCCACAAGAGGGCCGGCGACAGCATGGGCAAACCAAATCGAAAGTCCAGATACACGAACGTAAGGGGCACGAAGACAGCGCCGAGGGTCAGGCCGCCGAGCACGATGAAGGGAAACGCGAGCACGGCCAGCGGCATGGTCACGGGCGGAAACGACCGCGTCAGCGCGCACACCACGAAAAACAGCATCACATAAAAAGTCGCGTTGAACAGCACCAACCCGATACCGGCCGCAATGACCGACTCCGGCCGGAGCGGTGCCTCAATAAATGTTCGTCTCAGCCGCCGCGCGAGCCATTGTGGGGCGATGACCGAGTCCCAGAACACCTGCCACATCAGGAAACCGCCGAGTGCGAACAGCGCATACTCGCGTGCGCTCATATCGCCACCCAGTCCAAACGCATTGCCCACAAGAATCAGGGGCAGAATCGCGACGAGCGGACGCGCCACAGCCCACAGATACCCAAAAAAGGCCTGTCGGTAGCGAAACCGGAAATCCCGCAGAAAGAGCAGTCCCCCGAGTCGTATCAGATGACGCAGACTTGGATGCGGACCGGACCGCTGGTAGGCAACCGGGCTCATCGACGTGATGCTCCGTTCTGCACCGCAGAATGCCCTCGCGCCTCCCCGCTTCTCGACGACACGGTCTTGGTCGAACCGACGTGGCCAGGGGCGGCAGCCTCGCTCACGAGCGTCTCGAGCACCCACCTCACGAGGCGGTCGCTCGCATCTCCGTTCTGCGGACCACAGCACCGCTTGACCAGTGCCCGCCGAGCGTCAGCGTCAGCGGTTGGCGTCTCCAAATAGCCCTGTACGGCGGCGACCAGGTCGTCGGCACTACTGGCAATCCGAGCCGCCCCGGTGTCGACAACCGCCTGGTAGTGCTCGTAGCGGTAATATCGTCCTATAGACAATGGAAGCGGTAGCCCCGGAGTATCGTCATATCCGATATTGACGATCGGTGTATCGAACCAGGCTGCTTCGAGCGTCGTGGTCGACGCAAAGTTGACGAGGACATCGCTGTGCGCCATGGTCGCGGCCAGCCGAGCTCTCCCATGCGCTCCGGGGGTGACAGCATCGAGCTCCGGAACGACCGTGCTTCGTGTCAGTTGCTCAAACGGCTTTTCAACAAAGACCTGACGACCATCGTGGAATGATCCGTATCTGTCAGGCACATCACGGGGATGGACCCGCACCAAGAGTTGAGCGTCTGCGCCAAACCGCCCATCACGAATCGCTGAAACCAACGTCGCGACCACGCGGTCCGTGGTCGGATACACGACTTCCGGGGCCGTGGCCAAGGTGACGAGCGGTCTGGTCGCATCCCCCCCGAACGACCGAACGAAGTCCACCCGGGAGGGCAGCGTCCGGGGCGACCGATAGGCATCGAACGGGATCGGGCCGGTGACCGTCACCCGATCCCCCCGAAACCCATGAAAACGGAGTGCTTCGTCCCGCATCGTCTCATTCCAGACCGCGAGATAGTCGACCGGGAGCACCGTGTGATATTTCGACGATAGATTGTCCCATCCTAGATCGACCCCCATCTGCGGGATACCGCTCCGTCGTGCCGCATAGATGAGTGGCACTTCGACCGGAAGAAACCCGGCGGTGGCGGTTAGGACTAATGATGGGTGATAGGTCTGAAACACTCGCCGATAGCCAGCACAGTCCGTCACGACCCCAGCCAGACGAAACCACGCCCGGCGGGACACCGGAAGCCGACACACCCCGGCTTTGAGCGCGATCATCGTTCGGCGTCCCCACCACCCGTCGAGCAACCGAGCTCGATCGCGCTGGAGGCGGACGGCGCGGAGCCTCGATTGGATGAGGAACTTCTCGCTCAGTATCGAGTCGACCACCCGCGCAGTCACCCGAGACCGTACTGGGGGCGGCGCGAGACAGACGACGCCAATCTCGTCCAGCTCGGCTCGGAGCTGCGGGTCGTCGGCAAAGGGGGACAACACGACGACCCGAAGGCCTGGGCAGTCCGACAGAAGGGACCGGAGAAAGGTCCCGCGCACCAGGTCAGCCACGTGATGCCCGGCTGGCAGCGAGAGCAGGATCGTGTTAGCGCTCACGGATTTTCTGTCCTGTCACCACGGGTGAGTGTCCCGTCTCCGAGATTCCCAACCACCGTCGTGGTCGCCACGCACGCGGAAGTCGTCGCGAATGGCGGTCACCCGAAACTGTCCCGGGTGGCGACGATCAGGTCACACACTTCTCGGACGGCGCCATACCCGCCTGACCGCCGGGTGACAAAGCGAGCGACTGCCATGACTTCCGGATACGCATCAGCCACACAGATCGGCACTCCAACCTCACGCAAACAATCCAGGTCATTGATGTCGTTTCCGACAAAAGCCACCGTCTTCGCGTCCAGATGACGCTCACTCAGAATCTTGCGGAGCGCCACTCCTTTACCTTCGCCGAGCCCCTGCACGCACTCGAGTTGAAGCTTCGCGGCCCGGGCCGAGACGACCGGATTGGTTTCCGTCGACAGCACGAGACACCCCACGCCTGTCCTTGATAAGGCCTGGAGACCGAGGCCATCGGCCCGGGAACACCAGACCGATTCGCGGCCATCTTGACCCACCAGCACTCGGTTGTCTGTAAAGACGCCGTCAAAATCGAAGACGACAAATGCCACCGACTCTAGATCTTTTGCCGTCAGCTCCGGTGGGATCATGGAATGAAGGCTCCTTCGATATAGCTTCGCCCTGTCAGTCACGGCGATAGCCGAGCATCCTCAATGTCGGAACCCCGAGTCCAAACACGGCCCCCCGAACCGGCGTGCGGCCCCGACCGCCACCTACGCGACCAACGCACCGCTTAGTCCGAGCGGTGCCACCCGCGGCGTGGCGCTCCGGTCAAAGCTACCCAGTGGCCTGTCGCAGAGGAAAGTCACGCCAGCGCCGACCGGGACACCTCGCCTGGCGATGTTGCCCCTTGGTCGAATACTGCCCCGTATGCTCCCTCATCGTGCCTTGCCAGCCGGACGTCCCCGCTCGGCTCATGCGCAATTTTTCTCGGCGACAAGCCACTAGTTTGCTCCCTCGTCGCGTGTGGCACCGACCAGGCGGCGACGGGTCACGTTGAACTGCGTGTGGAGCCAAAAAAAGGTGAGGCAAACAGCGGGACTGACGAATATCAAGCCGGTCGAAGTGTACCGCACCCCGGAAAGCCGATCAACAGAATGGACTCGTCACTGATGGCCAGTACACGTGATCTGGCGCGCTACGGAACGCCAGTGACGCTCCGACTCAAAACGGCCAAATGGCCTCGGGCCTGCGGCGCAAACAAGCATTATTTTGTGGCCCCACGACCCGGAAGCGACCATCTCCGCAAGGGCGAGCACAGGGGATTCACCTGGACGCATTTGCTCTGAGGAGAGGTCTGATACTCTGCAATTCGTTTCGCAAAGTCCCGGGCGCGACTAGTCGATCTCCACAAGTGGGAGCTTGGCGGCGGCAACATACGAGTAGATGTCCTCGTTCTTGGTCTTCATCCACACATCATATCGGCGCAACAGCCGAAATGCGTCGCCAGCGGTACACCCGGGAATCGACGGGGCCACGTCGTTCCGCAGGAAGTACGCGTTCACACCGGTTGGCTCGGTCGTCACGAGCCGATACCCCTTGCGGGTTGCCAGCTTGGCCAGGGCCGCCAGCGAGGCCCCGTAGTAGACAAACCGATATTTGTGACGATCGAAGGTCGGGTCGTAGGGAATCGTGACCGCTCGCTC
>JAYZGM010000098.1:0-7755 GCA_036336225.1 Acidobacteriota bacterium
GAGTCGGAAGAGATCATGGCCCCATTCGGACACCAGATCACCAACGATGAGATCTGGGAGCTCGTCCTCTTCATTCGAACCCTAAGCTAAAGCACGCCGCTCAAACCAGCCCGGCTGGCGGGTTTGACGTCGTCGTGGCAAAGCTCAACTCGACCGCCAGTCGCGTCGAGTGAGCGACCTATCTCGGCGGCGCTCAAGACGAACAGGTGCCTAGTCTGCAGGTGGCTGACAACGGCCGGGTGTTCGTCGTCACCGCCACCACGTCGGACGGCCTCAGCACGAGCGGCGCCTACCAGACGGCCCGAGGCGGATCACACGATCTGCTTGTGGCCTGCTACGCACCAGACGGACGCCTCGTCGCAGCCACGTATTACGGCGGGTCGGCGGACGAGCACGTCGAAACCCACCACCTCGCCCACAACGCCAAGAATCAACCGGTGATCGGAGTGGCACCGATTCTACGGACCTTCCGATGCCCCGACGGCGAAGCCCCTTTCAGCGGCAAGCGGGTGGAAGCGTCGATGGGTTTGCCGCCATTCTATCGTCAGATTGGGCGGCGCTACTCGCGGCGACCCACATCGGCGGTTCCGGCAACGAACTGGTCGAAGGCATCGCGGTCGACCGGCTTGGCAATGTGTATGTTGGTGGGGAGACCGATTCGACCACCCTTCCGGGCCAAACGACATCGACGTTTCAGGGAGCGACCGATGTGTGGGTCGCCAAGTTTTCATCGCCACTCCAACAGTCACCGACACTCGAGTATCTTGGTGGCGAACGACGCGACGCGCAGCGATCGTTGTGGATCGATGCCAAGGGGAACCTGATCTCTACAGGATGGACGGACTTCGTCGCGTTCTTCGACGGAACGGGGGATGTGTACGTCGCCCGAGTGGTCATGCCGTGAGGTCGCCCGCTCTTCGTTCAGGGTAGTGAAGCACCCCGAACGAAGAGCGTCACGCCCCAACGAACCGCCAGAGCCTGACGTCCCTCTTATACTTCGCCCAAGTACTCCAACATCCCGTGACTATCCCCAAACTGCTCGGCCGGGAGCCCGAGCTTGTCGAGGAGGGTGAGGTGCAGGTTCGCGAGTGGCGTCTCGGTCGGGTATTGCAGATGCCGTCCGCCCTGGAGGTGCCCGGCGCTCCCGCCAGCCACGAGTGTGGGCAGATCAAGATGGAAGTGCAGGTTCCCGTCGCTAATACCAGACCCATACAAGAACAACGAGTGGTCGAGCAGCGTTCCATCTCCGTCTGGTGTCGCGGCCAGCTTCTCGAGAAAGTAGCCGAACTGGGTGACGTGATGGGTATTGATCTTGGCAAGCATCGCCAGGTTATTAGCGTCGTTCTGGTGATGTGAGTAGCCATGGTGGCCACCCGGCACCCCGATCTCCGGGAAGGACCGGCCGCTCACCTCGCGTCCGAACATGAACGTGCTCACCCGGGTCAGGTCGGTCTGATACGCGAGCGCCAGCAGGTCAAACATCAACCGGACGTGCGCCTCGAAGGTTCCTGGAATCCCGACCGGTCGGTCGACTACCGGCATCTCGCGGTCACTCTGTTCCTCGGCCGTTTGGATGCGTCGCTCGACATCGCGTACCGCGTCCAGGTATTGGGTCAACTTGAGCCGATCGCCGGCACCCAAGCGTCGCTCGAGGATGGACGCCTCGTCACCGACAAAATCAAGAATGCTTCGGTCCTGCTGGAGTCGCGCGAGACGCGCGGCGACGTCGGTGCTGTCGGTCGCCCCGAAGAGTCGCTCGAACACGGCACGTGGATCGTTCTCCATCGGCAACGGTGTGGTTGGATTACGCCAGGCAACCGTGTTGGCGTAGGCGCAGCTGTAACCTTGGTCACACGCCCCCAGCACCTCGACGGAATCGATCGCCAGCTCGAGCGAAGAGAGTTGCGTTTCCTTCCCGAACTCGCGAGCGACGATTTGGTCGATTGACACTCCGGCGCGGATGTCCGGCCCCTCGGTCTTCTTGGCGTGGACACCCGTGAGCCATGTCGCCGCCGCCCTGGCGTGGTCACCGACTCCCTCACCTTCCCGCGGTATCGCCGGCTTATCCGCCAGCCCACTCAACACACACACCTGGTCACGCACCGGCGCGAGTGGTTGCAGAATCGGGGAAAGCTGCAGCTTGTGTCCGTGGTCCGCGGGGGTCCAGGCACGCATCTCGACCCCGTTTGGCACGTAGATCGCGCCGAATCGACGAGCCGGCTGCGCGGCCGTCGCGCGCAATGGTTTCAAGGCCGGGACCATCCCATCCAAGAAGGGAAGGGCCACTGTAGCCCCGAGACCACGCAGCATGGTGCGACGAGGGAGATGGCGTTTGGTAATGATCATGTTCGTGTCTTCCTCTGAGTGGGGCTCTGTCCCACACCCCACGCGGGCGCGCTGAGCTCAATTACTGGCAAGCCCTTCGGCACGGCGCATCTGGAACGGTACGCTTGTCACAATGCCCTCGATGAGCGCGGACCATCGATACTCCTGGGGTGCCGATTCCCGCATGATGCGCCGCACAGCGGGCGCATCATAGTGCTCCAGTCCACGACCGAGCGCATACGTCAGAAGCTTCTCGGTGGCGGTTCGTGTGAACTCACCGACCCAGGGCTCCTGGAGCAAGGCCGCCCGAAAAGCGGCTGGACCATCGAAGGATGTCCCATCTGGCAACGCGCCCGACGCATCGATCGGTGTCTGGTTGACGCCGCTGGTCACACGCCAGCGACCGACCGCATCAAAATTCTCGAGTGCGAATCCCAAGGGGTCGATGTGAGCGTGGCAGCTGGCGCACACCGCGTTCGCGCGATGCTGCGCCATTCGTTCACGCATACCCACCGCGCGTTCGGTGTTCGTGCTTTCGTCAAGACCAGGCACATCGGACGGAGGTGGTGGAGGTGGAGCTCCAAACAGATTCTCAAGCAACCACTTCCCACGGACCACTGGCGAGGTACGATGCGGATACGACGTGACCGTGAGCACACTACCGTGTCCGAGCAACCCTGCCCGTGGGCTATTCACCAGAGATACTCGGCGAAAATGATTCCCATAGATATTGGGAATGCCATAGTGCCGGGCCAGTCGCTCGTTCACGAACGTGTAGTCGGCGCTCAGGAGCTCGCGCACGCTGCGATCGTCGCGTAGCTGACTGGCAAAGAACAGCTCGGTCTCCCGACGCAACGCCAGACGAAGATTGTCATCGAACTCGGGAAACTGGGTCGCATCCGGCGCTACCCCCCTGAGGTTTCTAAGATAGAGCCACTGCCCGGCGAAGTTGTCAACCAACGCCTGCGCTCGAGGGTCGGCCAGCAACCGACGCACTTGGCGTCCCAGTTCGGTGGGTTCGGACAAGGCGCCGCGACCCGCTAGCTCGATGAGTTCATCGTCGGGGATACTGCTCCACAGAAAAAACGACAACCGCGACGCGAGGTCGACATCCTGGATCCGATACGGGCTCCCAGCCGTCACCGTATCCGGCTGTTGCTCAATTCGGAACAAAAATTTTGGTGACACCAAGAGCGCCTCGATTGCCCAGCGAATACCATCTTCGAATCCGCCCTCATCTCGACCGGCGCCAAAAGCTGCCAGCAAACCGTCCACGTCCGCCGACGTCGCCGGTCGTCGATACCCGCGGGTCGCAAGCTGGGTCAGGATCTCCGTCGCGCACGCCTCTTCTGCCAGCGCCGAGTCTTCGGTCGGGTGACAGGTAAAGACCCGACGTCGGCTCGGCGTGTCGGCCGGCACCACACCGTCGAACGGACCCACGATGTCGAGTCGTTCCACCGACGGCGCATTTGGATACAGGGTGAACGCAAAGCTGGTGATCGGCGGTCGCTCGGGTCGTCCGTCAATCGGCAAGGACTGGCCGATCCCCCCGACAAACGACACCCCAACCTGCCGCGCACCGGCGTTGATGGGCAGCCGCACTTCCAGTGGCTCTCGGTTGCCGAGTTCGAACTGACCGACACGCTCGCGGTCGACGCGCACCTCAAGCTGGTGGGGCGCTCGAGCCCGTCCCCTGAGCCCCACCCGGAGCACATACTCACCGTCTAAGGGGAAATGATGCTCGACGGCCAGCCCGCCGCGCGAGCCAAATGGAAGCGCATCACTCACACGCGCATTCTGCGCCAGAAGTGGTGACGTGCGGTAGGTCGCAGTGGTCGGGGGCAGAGTCGGGTCACCAACCACCTGACGACTGATCTTTGCCGCGGCGAGAAGATACCGCTCCAACAAACCGGGTGACACCGAAAGGACATCGCCAATGTTGTCGAAGCCGAACCCAGATTCGTCCGGTGGCAAAAGCAACCGGCCGTCCACCTCGAGGCCAAGCAGATCACGAATCGCGTTCGTGTATTCAGCCCGATTCAACCGATGCACAACCGGACGTCCCGGGTCAGGATGGTGAGCCGCCACTTGGTCGAGCGCATTTTCGAAATAGGCGATCAACGTCGTATAGGTCTCACGATCCGGCCGCGGTCGCCGAGTGGGAGGCATCATCCCGGTGCGCAGTTTCCCGAGAACCTTCTCCCAGATGGCGGCGTCCTCGCCGACGTGACGCGGATCCACCGTGTCAAGTGCGAGCCCCCCCGTTTCGAGACGTGTGTTGTGACAGGTAACGCAATAACGATCGAGCACCTCTCGCGCGGACGATGCCTCCTGCCTCCCCTGGCCCCACGAAGACGTGGCGCCGCACACCAAGACCACGAGACCAGCCAGCAATCGATTCGTCAACGCGCCTCCTCGGCATCGTCCCCGAACGCCGTCAATCCGAAGGTCAATTGCGCTCCGACGGCATCATCCGCCCCCAGATCCCGAAACACGCCGGCCGCCTCGTCGTGACGCACAAACGTGGTGCAGCAGATGAGGTGCCCTTCGGCGATGCGGAGCGGTGTCTGACGAGCGGCGTTCAGCGCGTCGATCTGCGCCCCGACCCCGATCAAGAATCGGATGACATCGTTCGCATTGTGATAGGCGACGGCGTGTAGGGCCGTTTCCCCGTGCTCGTTGGCCACGTTGATGTCGAGGCCCCGGTTAAGGGCAACACTTAGGGCGTCGATTGCCCGCGGCTCAGTCCATTCGTAGTATGTAATCTCTTGCGCCGCCCGTTTACCGAGCCCAGCCGCCATCATCAACGCAGTCGTACCGTCATCTGTTGTCAAAAACGGGTCGGCGCCGGCCTCCACGAGCAACTCCATGATGGGAGCATCAGCCACTTTGGCCGCCACGAGAAACGGGGTGGACCCAATTTGGGTCAATCGACCCGATCCGGGAGAGGTGTACACGCCGATTTCAAAGGCGTTGGTCAAGCGCTGAGGACGCTCCATCCGCGCGTTGGGGTCGGCGCCGGCTTCTAACATCGCGCTCACCGCTCGAATCTGACCGGTCGAGCTCGCAACGTGTAAAGCGCCATAACCGGCCTCCACCCGAGAGGGGTCGGCTCCCCTGGCCAACAGCTCCAGCGCCAGCAATTCGTGCCGCTTCGTGAGGGCGAGCATGAGCGCGGTGACCCCATCCGGAGCCGACTCATTAACATTGGCTCCCGCCTCGAGCAGCGCCACCGCGCCCTCGGTATTCCCCACAAGCGTGGCGTAGAGGAGCGGCGTGAACCCACCCTCCGGGCGCGGAGGGTCGCGATCACCATCTCTGGGCAACACCGCTGGGTTGACAGCCTCGAACTCGCTCAACACCTTGGCCTCGCGCACGACACCACCGGGACGACCGGCCCGTTTCGTGAGCGACGTCCTCGCGTCCAGTGCTGCGCCGCGTGCAATAAGCAGATCGAGCACCGCAAGATGATGCTCTGCCGCCGCCCACATCAAGGCCGTCGCTCCGGCCGACGTCGGCGCGTCCACCCGGGCGCCGTGGTCCAGCAACGCTCTGGCGGCGACCGCGCTTCCAGCTCGGGCCGCCAGCATAAGCGCGGTGTCACCCGTCGCGCGAGACGCGTTAGGATCGGCACCGGCGGCGAGCAACTCGGCGACCACCGCCCCACTCCCGTTGGCACTCGCCAACATCAGAGGCGTGACCCGAAGGTCTGTCGCCAGATTGGCGTCCGCCCCGGCCACGAAGAGTCGTCGCACCAACTCGATGTCATCCCAGTGGGCGGCCCAAGCAAGGGCCGTCGCCCCGTCAGGTTGAGCGCGATTCACGTCGTAGCCGCCACTGAGCAACAGACGTATAGCCGCCCGATCTTGCCGCTCCACCGCATCGGCCAGGTCGCTCGCCCCAATGACCTGGCCGCCCGCCACCATCGCAAGCACCAGCAGCCCCACTCGCGCGACACACAGCCACGGCTGTCGGTGTCGACGACGGCACGACGGATTCACGTATCTCATCTCTAGCCTCGTTGAGTGGCTAGTGTAACGGAGCCCGCCCATACGGACAACGCCACGACGGTGCTATCGTGTGCATGCGATGCGAACAATCTGGCTGGTGTGGAGTGTCGTGATGACCACGGGGGTGCTTCCGGCCGTGTCCTTGGCACAGTCAGGACTCCCCCACTCGTCGACCGGCGAATGGCCCACCTATGGTGGAGATCTGGGCAACACTCGCTACGCCCCGCACCCCCAGATCGACGCGACCAACTTCAACGACCTCGAGCTCGTGTGGCGCTTCAAGACCGACAACCTCGGTCCGCAGCCCGAATTCAAGCTCGAAGGCACCCCACTTATGGTGGGCGCCACACTGTTTGCCACAGGCGGCACGCGTCGGTCGGTGGTGGCACTCGATGCCGCGACGGGAGAGCTCCTCTGGGTGCACGGGGAACGGGAAGGTATTCGGGCCGAGACCGCACCTCGCGTGCTCTCAGGCAGAGGGCTCGCGTATTGGACCGACGGTCCGGCTCGAGTCGAAGAACGCATCTTCTACGTCACGATTGGGTTCCGTCTGGTCGCACTCGACGCGACGACCGGTCAACCGGTGCCGTCGTTTGGCACCGCGGGCCATATCGATCTCAAAGAAGCGGCGGTGTTTGGCGAGGGACGTCGCATCGATCTTGAGACCGGCGAGCTCGGCACTCACGCCGCCCCGGTCGTCGCGGGGAACGTCGTGGTGGTGGGTGGCACGTTTCGCGATGCGCCCGCCCCGACCACCCACAACAACACCAAAGGACTCGTGCAGGCGTTCGACGCACGCACGGGAGACCGCCTCTGGACGTTCAACACCGTGCCCGGGCCTGGCGAGTTTGGTCATGACACCTGGCTGAACGATTCATGGGGAATCAACGGGAACAACGGCGTCTGGACCCAGATTTCCATCGACCCCGAGCTTGGACTCGTGTATCTCCCCGTGGAAACCCCATCGGGTGACTACTACGGCGGTCATCGACCGGGCGATAACCTGTTCGGAGAAAGTCTGGTGGCGGTCGACTTGCTCACGGGTGAGCGACGCTGGCACTTTCAGTTGGTGCACCACCCGATCTGGGGATTTGACATGGCCTGCCCCCCGATTCTGGTCGATGTCGTGGTTGACGGCGTAACGGTCAAGGCGGTGGCGCAGCCGAGCAAGCAGGCGTTCTTGTATGTCTTTGACCGCGAAACCGGGGCGCCGCTCTGGCCGATCGAGGAGCGTCCCGTCCCTCGTGGTGACGTTCCCGGCGAGTGGTACTCACCCACCCAGCCATTTCCAACCCGCCCCCCGGCCTACGATCGGCAAGGCTCAACGGTCGACGACCTGATCGACTTTACCCCCGAGCTGAGGGCGGAAGCCGAGGCACTGGTGCAACGTTACCGGCTCGGACCGATTTTCACACCGCCG
>JAYZGM010000099.1:0-5175 GCA_036336225.1 Acidobacteriota bacterium
CGGATCCATAACTTCGAGCGAGTCTCCGAAGCGTGGTCACGTCGGAGAGTCGTGGGTCGGTGGTGGCGTCGTGGAGAAACTGCGCGTAGTCCTCAATGTCTCCGCCCACAAGGGGGGTGACGGCGGAGCGACAAGGTGGCGGAGTGTGACCGAGAATGCGGAACGCGGTGTCGACGGCCCGTTGGGCCGTCCCCCGTGCGGTGGTGTATCGTACCCCCACCACACTCATGAGACCCGATACCCCGTCTTGACGATGGTCTCGCACCTGACTGGTCGTGGACAACGTATGGCCCTGGCTGTCGGTGGCCGGGAGCAGTCCACGATGCACGAGACGCACGTCCGCCAGGTTGAGCTTCGCTCGTGGGAATGCCACGTTCACGTCTTGTAGGAACGCCGTGACGTGGTCCCGCGTCACGGGTGGGGAGTCGGCGTGTCCATCAAACGGGTCGTGACTGGTGCCGACGATGGAGACGTCACGCCAGGGCACCGCGAAGAGGAAACGTCCGTGGGTGACACCGCTGAGGGCGTACCCGTCGGTCACCGGACGGGTCACGAGGTTCATCGCCATGGAGAGTCCGGTCGCATGTCCGGTGGGCAAGGGACGAGGGAGCTTGGTGGCCAGCTCCCGGCTCCAGGGGCCGGCGGCGTTGATGACGAGTCGTGCTCTGACCGGGAACGTGCCAGGGCCGGCCCGGTCCTCGATGGTCACACCCGCGATCTGCTCCCCCTCGTGGAGCCAGTCAATGGCATCGAGGTAGTTGGCGGCGATGGCCCCTCGGTCAACGGCCGACATGATGAAGGAGAGGGTGACACGGTCGGCGTTGTACATCTGACAATCGTGCCAAAACACCCCACCGGTGACGTCGTCCGGGGCAATAACCGGATTGAGACGAAGACACTCTTGTCGGGAAAGTAGACGACTGGGTGGCAGATGCTTGGTCGGGTCGAGGGTCTCATTGCGGTCGCGTGACAGCAGGTCGTAGACGCCAAAGCCAAGCCGCATGGCTAGGCGGCTTCGTTTGAGCGTTCGGTAGGTCGGGACGACAAACGGGAGTGGGTCGACCAAATGGGGTGCGATTCGGCACAACGCTCGGCGTTCGCGAACAAACGACCGCAGTTCAGCCAGATTGCCGCTTTGCAGCGCCCTGACTCCGCCGTGCACCGTCTTGGCGCTATTACCCGACGTGCCTCCGCCGAAGTCTCCGCGATCAATTACGGCGACCGAGAGGCCGCGCTGGCTGGCGTCCCAGGCGATGGCGGCGCCATAAATGCCGGCGCCGATCACCAGAAGGTCAAACCTCGTATCGGCCAGGGTGCGAAGATCTCGATTCACGGACGTACCAGCTCCTGGGAGAGTGTACAACTGTGACAGGATTTCACTCGGCAACGCGTTGGCCACAGGAGGAAAACAACGATGGCTCGTGTCAATCGTCGCGATTTCGTGATGACGTCCGTCGCCCTCGGGCTCCCAGCGACGACGCCACGGCCAGTCTTTGGTCGTGCGCCCGTGGTGCGGCGCCAGGGTCCGAAACCGGTTGTGATCTCGTCCGCCAACGGTCATCGTTTTCGCAATGGGGGGACCGAAACCTGTGTAGAGCACGCATTTCGTCGGATGACGGAGGGCGACGATCTGCTCGATGGGCTTATCGCGGGGGTGAATATCGTTGAGCGCGACCCGGAGGATGCGAGTGTGGGCTACGGTGGACGGCCCAACGCTGATGGGGTGGTTCAGCTCGATGCGTGCTGTATGCATGGGCCGACCCGGAGGGCAGGTGGCGTCGCGGCGCTCGAGGGTGTTCGAACCCCGTCCGATGTTGCACGGGCGGTGATGGACCACACCGACCACCATCTGCTGGTTGGCCCAGGCGCCCAGACATTCGCCCGGAATCTCGGGTTTGAGGTGGAACTCGATCTGAACACAGAGCGCTCGCGACGTTTGTGGCTGGAGTGGAAGCGGCGAACCGACCCCGGCCATTATCTGGATCCGGACCGGGAGCTGGCACAAAGAGCGGCGGAGGATAGTCTTCTCGCCGATGGCCTGCTGACCGAGGACGAGCTGCACGGCACGATCAACTGTGACGGGATCGGTCTCAACGGTGAGATCTGCGGGGTGACGACGACCAGCGGGCTGGCCTGGAAGATTCCGGGGCGCGTCGGCGACTCCCCGATTCTTGGCGCCGGGCTCTATGTCGCTGACGGCGTGGGGGCGGCTGGGTCAACCGGTCGCGGCGAGGCCAACCTTTACAGCCTGTCGTCGTTCTTGATTGTGGAGCATCTGCGGCAGGGCATGGGACCGCTTGATGCCGGGCTCGCGGGTCTGCGTCGGATCCAAGAGAACACCGTAGAGCGCCGTCTTCTCAATAGCCGCGGTCTGCCCGCGTTTGGGGTGAACTTCTATGTCGTCAACGCCGCTGGCGAGCATGCTGGGGTCTCGATGTATGCCGGTGAGGCCAGCCGGTATGCCGTCTGCACAGAGAATGGCGGAGAGCTACGGTCGCTGGAACCCCTCCTGGTGGGTTCGCCCGGCGACTGACGGTGCGACGTGCGACGGCTCACAGGTTGACCATCATGATTGACGCGATCGCGGCCTACTGGAACGAACGGATCCACGACCTGGAGATGACCGATGCGCCCGTCGGTTCGCGTCGGTTCTTCGACGATCTGGAGGATTACCGTTTCGACAAGCTACGGTATCTCCCAACTCTCGTGGATTTCGCGGGGGGCTATCGGGGCCAGCGACTCCTGGAGATCGGGTGTGGCATCGGCACCGACCTCGTCCGGTTTGCCAGGGGGGGGGCCATGGTCACCGGTGTCGACCTCGCGCAACGCTCCATTGCGCTTGCGACCACCAACGTTGAACTTCACGGTCTCGGGGACCATGCAGACCTCGGCGTGGCCAATGGGGAAGCGTTGCCGTTTGCTGATGAGAGCTTTGCTGTCGTCTACGCCCATGGGGTCTTGCAGTACACACGAGACGCTCAGGCGATGGTTGACGAAGCCCGTCGTGTGCTCGAGCCGGGAGGAACCGCTATTTTTATGGTCTACAACCGCGTGTCTTGGCTCAACGCGCTGTCGAAGGTGATGGGCGTCGGTCTCGAGCATGCCGACGCGCCTGTGCTCAAGAAGTACTCCATCCCAGAGTTTCGTCGCCTACTGACCGGCTTTCGGGAGGTGCGTATCGTACCGGAACGGTTTCCCGTGCGGTCGCGGCTTCACACCGGGTGGAAGGCCGCCCTGTTCAACGGTGTCTTTGTCGGCGCCTTCAATGCCGTTCCACGACCGCTCGTCCGGCGGTTCGGATGGCATCTGATGGCGTTTTGCTGGAGATGAGGAAGCCGTTAGGAGCGGGTGGATTGGGCGGTCATGGCGACACGCTGAAACCGTCGTTTTTCCCGTGACGCTCGGGCCAGGAACTTTGCGTACGGGACCACCTGTTTGATGGCCGCAACATTCATCTGGCAGGGGCTGAGACAGGTGGGGCACTGCTCGTTCTTGATGTGGTCACGGTGTTGCTGGCTCTCGGCGCTGAAGTAAATCTCACCGGGGTCCTGGTCACGCACGTTCCCCACGACCTTGCTGTTCTCACAGAAGAACATCCCGCCGTCCGGGTTGAGCATGATCCCCTGTGTCTGGAAGGGGCACGGGGCCAGACGGTGGTAGCCATTGGCGATCATATCGGCGTAGTGCATGTAGATATAGTTTTGACCATCCAATAGCGGGTCAAACCGCACGCGGTCGAGGAAGAACTGTCGCATACGCTCCTCTTCGTCCCCGACCGGCTGGCATGTCTCGGCCAGCTCGCTGTTACCGAGCATGGGGTCCGTGAACCGGACCATGTTGAACACGATGTCGAGGTTCTCGCCTCGCGCCCACCGCAGGATGTTGTCGGCGTCGTCGAGGTTCTGCGAGAAGATTGTCGTGGAGATGCCAAAATTGAAGCGGTAGTCCTTCTGCAACGCCTGCATGGCGCGGATTGTCTCGTTCGCCTTCTCGAATCCCCGGGGCACCTGACGGACGTCGTTGTGCATCTGGCCCACGCCGTCGATCGAGACGCGAAAACTGAAAATGACGTCTCGTTCGGCACACAGTTTTACGATGTCGGTCAGCATCGGGATGGCGCGATGCGGGGTCAGCCCCGTCGTGTTCAACCCGAACTTGCGGAGGCGCGGCAGTTTATCGAGCATGACCCGGGAAATGTCCACCAAGTCGTTACGGGTTGTGGGCTCGCCACCGGAGACGTTCGCGTTTTCGATGTGATGCCAGAACGGTGAGCTAAACGCCTGTTCGATCTCGGGCAGGGTCATGTCCGACTTGCGGTCGCCGCGCTTCCAGTTGCTGCACATCTCGCACCGGGCATCGCAGACAAATGTACAGTGGAAGATAAGGACAGTTGGGTGAATGGCCGTGAACTTCGCCAAACACGCGTTGGCGAGATCCCGTGGCGCGCTGATTGCGGCACGGGCGAGATATTTGGCTGCGTAAATTTGCGCCATAAGTCATTGATTCTAATACGTTTTTGACCGTGCGTAAAGCCAAGCTCCAGGGAGATTGCCAGCAAGGCCGGTCAGGAGAATGAGTGTGGAGAGTGCGAATGACAGGCTGTCCGGGACCCCTTGGGGACGCAACAGCCAGACGATAGCACCCTGGGGAAGCCCGAAGCCAGCGACCGAGACCGGGAGTAAGAGCATCAGGAGCCCGAACGGCATGAATACCAGGTAGTAGGCGAACGGGACGGTAATACCAAGTCCTAGGCCGAGCAGATAGGCCTGCCATACCCGTAGTAGCTGCACCACGACCGACAGGGCCAAAACCAGCGCCAAGGTGAGCCGTCGATCCCGATAGCGGGCGACTGCGTGGGCGAGACTCATCACCGTGCGGGCGGGTCCGCTCGATCGCCACGAGGCCGGGATCAGTGGCGCCCCGAGACGGTCGGCGAAGAGCACAGCAAGCGCCAGTGTCAGTGTCCCGGTTGCGATCAGCCACACCCAGCCATCGGAAAGAGTGTTGTCGGTAGCACCCCAGAGCAGCGTCCCTCCGCCGGCGAGGAGGGCCAGCGACAGGATGCCCGCCAGTCGGTCGATGGTGACCGACGCCACCGCCTCACTTGGGTCATCGGTGCGTCGCGACAGCGTGTAGGCTCGCGCAGCGTCGGCGCCGATACTGGCTGGGAGGGCA
>JAYZGM010000100.1:0-5810 GCA_036336225.1 Acidobacteriota bacterium
GGTTGGAGACAACTTCAATCCGGAGGTGGGCTTTCTCCGACGTGACGATTTTCGCCGGACGTTCGCGCAAGCGCGGTTTAGCCCTCGTCCACGGGGAATCGCGGCCGTGCGTCAGTTCATATGGGGTGGAAGTCTAGACTACGTCGAAACGGTTGCTGGTCTGGTCGAGTCCCGGATCGCCCAGGCGAACTTTGAGACCGCGTTCGAGAATAGCGATCGGTTCACTGCCGATATTCAACAGAGTTACGAGCTTCTCGCACGGCCCTTCAGGATCGCGCCCGACGTGACGATTCCGGTCGGTGGGTATGAGTTCCGCGACACGTATCTCTCTTATTCGGCGGGAGCGCAGCGACGACTGTCCGGGACGTTCTTTTTCCAGAAAGGGGAATTCTACGACGGTAACATTACGGGGGTCGGGTACTCACGAGGTCGCATTGAAGTGACACCGCAGTTCTCATTCGAGCCCAGTCTTTCCGTCAATCAGATTGACCTTCCAGCCGGGAGCTTCACGGCGAGGCTGGCGACGACCAGGCTCACCTATACCTTTACGCCCAGGATGTTTTTCAGCGGGCTGCTGCAATACAACTCAACCTCGGATGCCCTCAGTACCAACCTGCGGTTGCGATGGGAGTATCGCCCGGGGAGCGAACTGTTCGTGGTCTACAACGACCAACGAGACACGGCGCTCACACCCGACCGGTTCCCGATGCTCGAAAACCGTGCTTTCGTTGTAAAGTTCACACGGCTGTTTCGGTACTAGGGGACCGTCCATTAGACGCACCGCCGACGCGAGCTTGCGTCGGCCTCGGCACATCAGAGAGTCCGGGACGCAGGTCGTTGGAGTGTGATGAAATACTCCAGGTCGGCTGCCGTGGGCGGCTGGTGTCCGAGCCAGAGCGGGCGGGTCGGGTGCGACTGGTTCTCGTGAAGTTCTAGCGGAGAGCACAAATGTCACAGCGTCGCTTGTGGTTCATTCTTGTCGCGGTCGGTGTCGGGGCTGCGCTCGTGCCCATCGGATCCACTGACTTGGCTGCGCAGGGTCTAGTCCAGACGGTCGACTTTCAGCGTGATGTGCGGCCGATTCTGGCCGACAACTGTTTCCAGTGTCACGGACCAGACCAGGGGACCAGACGGGCGCGGTTGCGTCTCGATACGCAGGAAGGCGCCATCGGCGCCAGGCCCCGCGGCGCCGCGGTCGTGCCGAGCGATCCCGGGGCGAGTCTGCTATATCAACGCATCACCCACGGCGACGAACGGTTCCGCATGCCTCCGCCGGCGTTGTCCAACAAGCGGTTATCGGACGACCAGATTGACACGCTGACCCGCTGGATCGCGGAGGGTGCGTCCTGGGACCAACACTGGTCCTTTGAGACGATCGCCGCCGCGACGCCACCGGACGTTCTCGACGATGGGTGGGTCCGCCACCCGGTCGATCAGTTTGTGCTGGCGCGGCTCGAGTCCCAAGGGTTGGTCCCGGCGCCGGAAGCCGACAAGCGGACGCTCGCCCGTCGGGTTGCGCTGGACCTGACCGGTCTTCCGCCTGATCCAGGGCTCTTGGCGTCGTATCTCAACGACCAATCCGACCACGCCTACGAGTCGCTCGTCGACCGTCTGCTTCAGTCTCAACACTGGGGCGAGCACCGGGCGCGGTATTGGCTGGATGCGGCGCGCTATGGTGACACCCACGGTATCCACATCGACAACTATCGTGAGATGTTTGCGTATCGCGACTGGGCCATCCGCGCGTTCAACGACAACAAGCCCTTTGACGAGTTTATCGTCGAGCAGGTCGCCGGCGATCTGTTGCCGACGCCGGGGCTTGATCAACTCGTGGCCACCGGATTCCAACGGAACAACATCACGACGAACGAGGGCGGTGTCGTCCCGGAAGAGTACGAGGCGATCTATGCCAAGGATCGCGCCGAGACCATCGGTAGTGTTTTTCTGGGACTGACCGTCGGGTGTGCGACCTGTCACGATCATAAATTTGATCCGATCGCGCAGGCCGAGTTCTATGCGATGACCGCATTCTTTCGGAATACCACGCAATACGTGATGGACGGGAACGTGTCGGATCCGCCGCCCATTCTGGTGGTGCCGGAGGAGGCCGACCGCGAACTCTGGCAGGAGCTTCGCCAGGAAGCGGCCGCGCTCGACGCGAAGCTGGTCCGCCGGACGACATCGGTCGAGCCGAACTTTATCGAGTGGCTGACCCGAGGGGCGCATCGCGACGTCGAGACGCCGCTCGAGCCGTCAGCCGAGCTCTTGACGCTGTCGCTCGAGCACCCGGAAGACCCAGCGGTGTGGCTCGACGGCATCCGACGGCCGATCAGGCTCGAGTCGGGGACGGAGGTCGAGGAGGGCCCCAACGGGCACCCGGCCTTGATGTTTGGTCCGGAGTCCTGGGCCGAGCTTCCTGCGTTGTCACTGGAGAGCGACACCCCGTTTTCGATCGCGATGTGGGTGTATCAGCCGGAGGACGAAAACAACTTCGTGGTCGCGGGGCAATACGACCAGGCTGATGGGGCCCGGGGATGGTCGGTCACCATCAGCCAGCGTCAGCTCAGCTTCCGGCTCACCGGCGACCGGGGCGCGACGGGGGCCGCGACAAGCGCTCGCGTCGGACCGATCAACACCAAGCGGATGGAAACCGGGGAATGGACTCACATCGTGCTGACCCACGACGGGTCGGGCGAACGGGGCGGGATGCATGTGTATCGAAACGGCGAGCGGGTCGAGGAGCAAGGCAGTGAGTTTTTTGCCAAGGCGGAAGGTAGCCTGCTGACTGACCAGCCGTTCTTCCTGGGACGCGGTGATGCGATCAATCGGGGGGTGGTTGAGCAACGCTACTTCGCCGGGGGCGGGATCGCCGACCTCCGGGTGTTCAATCGCGCGTTGACTGTTGAAGAAGCCAAGGTCGTGTCTGCATGGCAGACACTGAGTGGCGCCACGGTCAAGTCGCCCGAAGGTCTGACCATTCCGGAGCGACACGCCTTACGACTTCGATACTTGAGTATCGACGACGACGCCTATCGTCAGTTGCAGACCCGACGTCGTGCCGTGGACGATGAGTGGCGTGAGGTGCGACGACGGGGCAGCATCACACACGTGATGCAAGAGAACCCCAGGGGTGAGCCGGCCGCACACGTCCTGAATCGCGGCATGTATGACCAACCACGCGAGCGTGTGTTGGCGGGTATCCCGGCCGCATTGCCCCCGATGGCCGAATCACTTCCTCGCAACCGGCTCGGGCTTGCCCGTTGGTTGGTCGATGATACGAATCCGTTGACCAGTCGGGTGACGGTGAATCGGTTCTGGCAACAAGTCTTTGGCACGGGCGTCGTTGCCACCAGCGAAGACTTCGGTGCCCAGGGCGAGTCCCCCTCGCATCCCGAGCTGTTGGACTATCTTGCGACCGATCTCCGCCGGTCGGGATGGGACGTCAAACGGTTCTTCAAGACATTGGTCATGTCGGCGACATATCGTCAAGCGTCGACAACCACGCCGCAAAAGAACGAGCGGGATCCCCAGAACCGGTTGTTGTCTCGAGGCCCCCACTTTCGCATGGATGCCGAGATGGTGCGCGACTATGCGCTCGCCGCGAGTGGGCTTCTGGTTCGCACTGTCGGTGGCCCCAGCGTGAAGCCCTATCAGCCGGAAGGCGTGTGGTCGACCGTGGCTATGCCACAAAGCAATACACGGGTGTACGAAGCGGGCACGGGCGACGAGCTGTATCGACGCAGTCTCTATACATTCTGGAAGCGGTCAGCTCCTCCGGCGTCCATGGATATCTTCAACGCGCCGACTCGGGAGCATTCCACCGTGCGTCGGGAGCGCACCAATACCCCCCTCCAGGCTCTGGTCACGATGAACGACACCCAATTTGTCGAGGCGGCCCGATACCTGGCTCAGCGCTCCCTCCGCGAAGCGGGCTATGACTTTGAACAGCAGCTCGACTACGTCACCACGCGGTTGCTGGCGCGTGAGCTCACCGTGCCCGAGCGTCGGGTGGCGAGACAGACCTACGACCGTTTTGTCGAGCTGTATGGTGACGATACCGCTCAGGCCAGACGGCTGCTCGAGGTTGGGGAATCGTCGTTCGATGCCGCGCTGCCGGTGGTCCAATCTGCCGCGTGGACGATGTTGGCCAGTCAGCTGATGAACCTCGATGAAGTGCTGAACAAATAACGGCGAGCGGGGGCGTTGGTCACGGTCATTGCCCGTTGGGCGGCGACCACGATACGTCCGAACAACACGCGGGACACCGAGGACACCATGCACCCATTCAAGGACGCCATTCGCGCGGAAACGAGACGACAGTTCTTCGGCCAGACTGCCAAGGGTATCGGCGGGTTGGCCTTGGCCAACTTGATGGCCGGCGATGCACTGGCGCTCCCGGGGCAGGACCGAGGTGTTGTGGGGGGACTGCCGTCCCTGCCACACTTCGCGCCAAAGGCCAAGCACTGTATCTACCTGCACATGATGGGTGCGCCGCCCCAGATGGATCTGCTCGACTACAAGCCCACGATGAAGGACTGGTATGACAAAGACCTCCCTGAGTCGATCCGACAAGGGCAACGGCTGACCACCATGACGTCAGGGCAATCGCGCTTCCCGATCGCCCCATCGGTATTCGAGTTCTCCCAACACGGAGAAAGTGGGGCCTGGTTTTCCGAGCTCCTTCCCCACACGGCCAGCATGGCCGACGATCTAGCAGTTATCCGCTCGATGCACACCGATGCGATCAATCACGAACCTGGCATCACGTTTATCCAAACCGGTCAGCAGATTCCCGGGCGTCCGTGTATCGGCGCCTGGTTTGCCTATGGTCTGGGGAGCATGAACGAAGATCTCCCGACCTTTGTGGTTATGAACGCGGAACGTAGCCACCCGCGCGCCGGTGTCCAGGCGATCTCCGCGAAGCTGTGGAGTGCCGGGTTCCTTTCGCCGGAATACGCTGGGGTTGGATTGCGGACGGGCGCCGACCCGGTGCTGTATCTGAAAGATCCAGAGGGGGTGTCAGCCGCGGTCAGACGCCAGATGTTGGATGGCTTGGGCGAACTCAACCGGCTGCGACACGAGCAGGTGGGTGACCCCGAGACGCTTGCCCGAATCGAACAATACGAGATGGCCTTCCGGATGCAGTCGTCGGTACCGGAGATGGCCGACCTGTCGAGTGAGCCCGACCGCACATTCGAACGATGGGGTGACGAGGCGAAACAAGCCGGCAAGTTCCAGAATGCCGCGTTGATGGCCCGGCGACTCGTTGAGCGGGGTGTGCGGTTTGTGCAGATCTACCACCGTGGCTGGGATGTCCACTCGTTTGCGCCACAGGTGCTGCCGGCGCAAGCGCGAGATGTGGACCGAGCCGCTTGGGCGCTGATTCAAGACTTGAAAGAGCGGGGTCTGTTTGATGAGACCCTCGTGATCTGGGGCGGTGAGTTTGGACGCACCATCTACTCCCAGGGCCGTTTGACCCCGACGGATTACGGTCGTGACCATCATCCGCGGTGCTATAGCCTGTGGATGGCGGGAGGTGGGGTCAAGGGGGGCGTCGTCTATGGTGAGACGGACGACTTTTCCTACAACATCGTCAAGGACCCGGTGCACATTCACGACTTCCAAGCGACCATCCTGCACTTGTTTGGCATCGATCACGAACGGTTCACCTACAAGCACCGTGGGCTCGACGCGAGGTTGACCGGCGTCGAATCCGCCCGTGTGATACACGAAGTTCTGGCCTAGCGCTGGTCGCGAGAGACGCCCGGAGAGCACCGAGACGACGGCATGAAGAGCGGCTCGTCGACTTC
>JAYZGM010000101.1:0-6359 GCA_036336225.1 Acidobacteriota bacterium
GTGAAGATACGTTCGAAGCCCCCCAATGTGATCGAAATGCGGGTGACTCGTGATCAGCCATCGAATCGGTTTGTCTGGGGCAAGCCCCGCCACGGTCTCGATCACGGCAAGACTGCGGGTCTCATTGCCCGGGGCTTCGAACACGGCCACGAAATCGTCGAATTCCACCATGTAGCTATTGGCGGGACTCCCACCGAGCAGATAAACACCCTCGGCGAGCTCCTCCACCACCACTTCGGTCGGGAACGCGGCCGCGGCGACCTCCGACGGGACGGGAACCTGGTCGCCACACGCGTTGGGCTGCACGTCGGGAAAGTTGCCACCATACGCGTTGTGTCCCGTGCTCTTTCGGTAGAACTGCCAGTTATCGTCCCATCCCTGGTGTGAATGCCACGCCAATGGCCATTTCACCGTGCCAAACGTGGTTTGATTGGTCGACTCGTGCTCGATGTTGAAATCGCCCAACGCCGGGATGTTCACCGTCGTCTTGATTCGCTGTATCTGGTTTTGCCCATTGATCGTGGCGTCCACGCGATACTTACCGAGCATAGTGATCGCCACCACGTGCATTTTCTCGGGACGGACAACATTGCCATCCCGTCCCTTCTCGATCTGCTCCCAACGCCAAAACGCAACCGGATTCGCCCCCGGCAGCCGCGCGGCCTTGAGGAATCCATGCGGGTTGAGCCACAAGTCGAGTTGATACAGTTCAGCCAGTTCGGGCGGGACGGCAACCGGTGGTCCATCACCATCCATGTGCCAGGCAAACTCGCCATTGACGACATGGGTTTGACGTATTGCCTGCTGAGTTGGTGTGCCACCGGTCCAGCCCATCCCGTATTTCCATGAGGCCGGGTTCAAACCAGGCTCACGGTCAAAGGTCTCGACACTCGTTCCCGCTTCGAAGTTGATGGTGCGAGTGTAGTTGGCCATCCTGTCGATACGAGGCCAGTCAATATTGACCGCGTTCTCAAACGTCTGGCCCACCGCGCCGTCGTAGCCGATGCCCGAGTAGGTGATACAACGAAGGTCGGCTTCGCCAATCTCCTCAGCGGCGGCCGCCAACAGAGGCGTCGGATCGACATAGCCGGGAGCAAACTCCTGGGCAGACGCCGAGCCTCCCGCGAGGATGAGCAGAGCGACGGTGCAACGCAGGCGTTTCGTCATCTTTACCTCCAGACGTGATCAAGCGTGGACGTCTCGATCCACGGCGGGCCGATTATTCACGGTCGTCGGAGGTGATGCAAGGCGCTCGTGACGATGACGTGGCGCTATACTCCGAGAGACTCGGTTTCCGGGCGACGAACGAGGGGGCGTGAGTTCGACCGTCGTCGGTCGGGAGTCGGCCAGATAGGATCCACTGACTTTACGAGGAACGGATGCGAACGACTTTCAGACTGATGACGCTGTTCGTTGCCGGCGCGGGACTGGTGACGAGCACGCCGGCGAGCGGGCAGGACTCGCGAGGCGCAACCGCCGAGGCGATGGTCGAATTGCTAGAGCAATATCGATTTGACCAACTCACTCATCCCCAGATTCAGAGTGATTCCATCAAGCCAGTGCTGGCGTCCACCGAGCGTCCCCACAAGTTGTTGATTCTCCCGGTTCGTTTTGCCGACACCGGTTATGACCGTTTCACGGGCGACCCGATGCAGGATGAGAAGAATCGCGCATACTTTCAGAACCTCCTGTTTGCCGGAAGCCCGGCGCGCCCGGAGCCGGGGACGCTGTCCCATTACTATTGGCACCAGTCTCGTGGTCGATACAACGTGACCGGCGACATCCTTCCCGTGGTAGGACTTACTCAGCCACTGCACTACTACGGTCGACCGATACAGAGCTCCGACGGCACCTGGCGGAACGATGAGCGGGCCACCGAGCTCGTCGTCGACTCCCTTCAGGCGGCCTACCGGGCGTCACCAAATTTTTCGTGGCTAGACTACGACCAGTGGGACCCAGAGGACTTTGATGCTGACGGCAACCGCGATGAGCCTGATGGCTACCTGGATCACTTCATCCTGATTGTCGCCGGTAAAGGGCAATCCTCCTGTCATGGTCTCTTCAAGCTGGGAGAGAAACTCAACCCGAATGCAGCAGCAAATGCCATCTCTGGCTTGAACGCGGACGAGCTGGGGTGTGTCGACCGTATTTGGCCCCACCGCTTTGCTCTCAGCCAAAATCTTGACCGTGGCCCGCTGGTGAGCAACCGTCTCAATGCCAGCGGTGGCATCGATATTGGAAACGGTCTCTGGGTACGCGACTACAACATGCAATCGGAGTACACCGACCCGTCAACATTCATTCACGAGTTCGGACACTCGCTTGGGCTGCCGGACATTTACGCGCGCGCCACCAACAATTCCACCGCGGCGTGGGAAGCCATGTCGAGCACGACCTCGCCACAGCCCCAGGAATTGAGTGCCTGGTCCCGCACCGTCCTCGGGTGGTTGGAGCCCTGTGTCGTACGCCCAAGTGCGTTTGGGGGAGCCAGTACCGGGTCGTTGTATCTCAAGACGATGAATGAGTGGACCAGCACGGCCAATTATGCTCCGCCACCCGGTCTCTGCGACGCCGTCATGGTCATCCTGCCGCCCAAGTTTCGTGATATCGAGATGGGGCCGCTTGACTCGACTCATGGCCGCCAAGCGGTCTATACCGGCCAGGGCAACAGCATGAACCGCAGCCTGTCGCGGACATTTGACCTCAGCGGGGTCTCGACGGACGAACCGGTGGTCATGACGTTGGACACCTGGTTCGTGATCGAGGCCGAGTGGGACTACCTCTATGTCGAGGTCGGTGGCGAGGACGAACCGTTTCGGCGGATCCTGCCAATGGACAAGGAGGGTGCTGACGATTCGATGAGCGTCATGCCGTCAGCCAAGGGGCATGAGGGGGCAGGGTCTCAGCCTGGGTTCACGGGACGGAGTGGAGATCTGGACGGTGACGGCAAGGTGGAATCCGCGGCTGGCTGCGAACCCGAAGCGGAGCGCACGCTGGCCGAAGACCGCGTCGGCACCACCGAGCGTGACCCCTGTGAAGCATCGCAATGGGTCGAAGCCAGCTTCGACTTGAGCGAGTACCGGGGACGCGAGGTGACAGTTCGCTTTACCTACTTCACCGACATGGCCGCCGTAGAAGATGGTGCGCTGCTCGACAACGTGGCCATCCCCGCCATCGATTTTCACGACGACTTCGAAAGGGCTGCGTTGACCGACTGGGAGGCCGACGGGTTTACGCTCTCCGGCGGGCGTCACCGTTTGGCGGTGCCACACTTTTATCTCTTGGAATATCGAGATCCATCCCGTGTTTTTGACACCGTCGAGAACTACGACCAGGCACTGCGGGAGCCTTCGTGTCTGTTTTTCCCCGATCAAGATGGCGGCATGTCCGCCTTGAACGTCAACTATCGGTCGGGTGTGGTGATGTGGTACTACAACGGAGAGTATCTCTGGAGTCAGAACGAGCCGGCCGAGACCGGCGCGGGTCGCGGCTTTCTCCTTGTCGTGGATTCCACACCCCAGGAATTTGCCATCTCCGCCCTTCCCGAGCGGTATTTTCACGAGACTGATGACTGGACGTATTGGCAATTCGACGAGACCGCCCAGCCCGTGCTTCGGTCCGGATATGTTGACACCATGTGCTTCCAGCGACAGCCGAGCTACTACTCGGGCGATGTGGCGGAGGAGGACATCACCCGTTGCGAAGATATTCGTATCGACGGTGCCCCCCCGATGGAGCAACTTCGCTGGGATGAGCGTCCCCTGATGTACAGCTATACGATCATCAATGAATATCTACCGGGCCCGGAACGGCGAGCGCGTCTTGGAGGTGGGAGCCTGTTCGACCTGCGTATTCGTGACGGACGCACGGAATACCGTCTATATGACCGCGTCTTACGACGACTCCATTCGGCCGACGCGGCATTCGCCGTCGACGATTTTGTGGCCGGTCTCGAAGTGTATCGGGCCCGCGACGGTGTCCTGACTCCCGTGTCAACCCAACGTTTTCCCGCCGTTCGCGAGTTTACCGACGTACGGCCAAACCGCTATCAGAGCCCACGACTCCCGTTTGGTGGCGCCGATATCCCGTCGGTTGGCTTTGGGTATGTGTTGGAGTCCCCGGATTCGGATGCACCGGAAGGGAGCGTCGTCCGAGTCGACTATCACTGGCAGTAGGTCGAACCACCTGCCATCAGCCGCCCGGGGTCAACCGCGCGTGGCACTGAACGCGGGTGGCAGGCGCGACGAGGACGTACATTCGGCATTTTCGACCGCGAAGCAATGCCGTCCAGGCTGAATTCAACGCCCCTCAGGGGCAGCGGGGCTTACACCAAGGGCTGCCACAGTCCATATGCCGTCCCCCGGACGGCGTGATGACCCCGGGGAGACCTTACGATGACTCATACTCACCAATTTTCATGTGTCTGCACTAGATCCGTCGTTGTTGCCGCGCTGCTGTTGTCGGGCATCCCCGGGATGTCTCATGCTCAGGAAGAGGTCGTGTACGTTAGTGTGGTCGACAGTGTCGGGGTCCCGGTAACCGACATGACGGCCGACGAGGTGATCGTGCGATGGAACGGTCAAGCCGCCGAGACCGTGGAGTTCGTGCGGCTGGGCTGGCCGGTACGACTGAGCGTCTTTCTCGACAATAGTCATGGCGCCTATGCGTCTGTGACGGACATGCGAGAGGGCTTTCAGCTGATGTTGGAGGGGTTGCCCGAGGATGTCGAGGTTGGCCTGTCGACGATCGGACGTCAGGTGCGTTCGATCACCGAGCACACGACCGACCGCGCCGCACTGACCGAGGGCGTCGGGCTCGTCGCGAGGGACACGGGATCGGGGCCGCGCTTCCTGGACGCATTGGTCGAAGCAGTCAACCAGATCGACGATGACGACGACCGTGAGTATTTTCCCGTCATTGTCGTGGTCAGCGCCGATGGCGGGGACAGTAGCTCCAGTCAACAGGGACGGGTGGATAACATGATCAGACAGATCCAAGAGAATGCTGTCGAGATCCACGTCCTGCTATTCATGAGTGGTGACGGGCAGGGTGCCGCCGCAATTCAAGGACAATTTGGCAACGTCCTCGGACAAAACACCGGTGGATCGTTTGAAACCGTGACGATCAGCTCCGGCTTCCGCGGCCTGCTCCAGGACTTGGGAAATCAACTGGCGACCAAGCACAGCCTGCTGAGCAACCAGTACCGGGTGACCTACCGTCCACCGAGCGAGTCGTCCCGACCGGCCATCACGGTTGTGACCACGCGGCCTCGAGTCAGGATGACATCAACCCTCG
Source organism: Acidobacteriota bacterium (assembly GCA_036336225.1). Classification (GTDB taxonomy): domain Bacteria; phylum Acidobacteriota; class Vicinamibacteria; order Vicinamibacterales; family UBA8438; genus JAJEEA01. The sequence continues at coordinate 5,296 of JAYZGM010000101.1, forward strand.
ACGGCAACATCTCGCTGCCACAGTAGCAGGTGGGAGCCGGGGTAGAGGCCAAGCCCGGTCGGTCATAAGTTAGCCCCTAGCCCGCGGCAAAGCCCTGCTGTATTCGAGCGGCGCGGCGTTTCACCACGAGCGGCTAACGCTCCCATAACCGCGTCTCCGGATGAAACTGGCTCCAGGCAAACCAGAACGCTTCATGGGCCGGAACCTCGGCCTCGCCGGCGAACGCCCGTAAGCCTCCCGAGTCTCGCCGCAAGGTCACCCCGGCCAAGATGACCGGTTCGCCTGCCTCCACCGCCAGACGGGCCGCTCCGACCGGAAACGCGATGGGGACGCCGTTGGGATCGACGACGCCGACCACGACGTCATGCACGCCCAGCCGCGGGTCCACGTCGCCTACGGGAAAAATTGGCCCCGCGGCGTCCCGACCGCGAAGCGGATCGCTCGGGTAGCTCCGACCGATGCCACCATCTTGGGCCACGATGGTGGTCCCGGGGTGCTCGCGTCGCCATGCCCCCCAGGTGGAAGTCACCACGGTCGTTTGCTCGAGGATGACTCCCGCCTCAAGAAGCGGACCTGAAATGGCCTCGCCGGTAAACGTGTCTACGGCGGAGAACGTCCGGATGTCGTACATGAACTTATTCGACCGAGACAACAGCCCAGACGTACGCAACAGGGGCTGAAATTCCGCGACCGTGTCAGTGAAGTAAGCCTGGGCTGAGAGACATAACGTACAGTATGGGATGGCTAAACGACGCCCCCCAAGCGTGTCGTTGACCATCTCGTGGACCTCCATGATGTGCTTAGGATAGGCGCGCGCGTGGTCTCCCACCACGATCCCGAACACCAGCGCGTCATCTGGATACCATGCTCCTCCGTCCGCATCGGTGACGGTCGGCTCATCCAATGCCGGGATGCAGCCCCGGGGACAAATCTGGCCCCGTGTCGCGTCGGAACGGTCATCAATAAAGACGCCACCCCAGGCCACTGCGCGCCAGTCGATGGCTGAGTCCACGTCGTCGAAAAACGGCGCCCAGCGTGGTTCGATCAACAAGAACAGTTCGCGT
>JAYZGM010000102.1:0-28346 GCA_036336225.1 Acidobacteriota bacterium
GAGATGGTGAAGGCGGTCGCTCAGCCGACCAAGCAGGTGTTTCTCTATGTCTTCAATCGTGAAACCGGTGAGCCGATTTGGCCGATCGAGGAGCAGCCGGTGCCCGCTGGCGACGTGTCCGGCGAGTGGTATGCGCCAACCCAACCGATCCCGACCCGTCCGCCCGCGTATGACCGACAAGGGGTGACGCTTGACGATCTGATCGATTTCACGCCAGAGCTTCGAGCCGAGGCGGTGGAGCGCGTGTCGTTTTATCAGCTCGGTCCGATTTTCACGCCGCCGGTGGTCAGCCGTTTGGACGGACCCATGGGAACGTTGATGGCTCCGGCCCAGGGGGGCGGCACGAACTGGCCCGGTGGCTCCTACGACCCCGAGACCAACATTTTGTATGTGTCATCGAACAGTTCGGTGGGCTCGCTTGGGCTGATGCCTCCATACCCAGGACAGTCCGACATGGCCTACATCCAAGGGAATGCGGTGACCGGGCCCCGCACGAGTGGTGGCGCCGGGTCCGCGGCCGGGGGAGGTCGCACGAGCTTCACGGTTCCGTCACGACCACGGTTGTCGGTTGAGGAACGTCAACGCGCACAGCTCACGATTCAGGGACTGCCGCTGCTGAAGCCACCCTATGGGGTGATCAGTGCCATCGACATGACCCACGGGGAGATCCTGTGGCAGATTCCGCATGGTGAGACACCGGATCATGTTCGGAATCACCCCGCATTGGAGGGACTCGAGATTCCACGCACCGGGCAGCCCGGCAGTGTCGGGACGCTGGTAACCGGCACGTTGCTGATTGCGGGTGAGGCACAGGCTCACACGACCGCTTCGGGTGAGCGTGGTGCGATGCTTCGGGCTTACGACAAGACGACTGGCGCAGAGGTGGGGGCGCGCTTCATCCCGGCGCCCCAGACCGGTTCGCCGATGACGTATCTGGTCGATGGTGTGCAGTATCTGGTGGTGGCGATCAGCGGAGGTGGGTACTCGGGTGAGCTCCTCGCATTCCGGGCGCCGGAGTAACCATCGCCCGGGGGGAGTGAGCGGAGCCGGTGGCGCTCTCACTGCCGGCTATCGAAGCGGCTCGGCGCCCGGGAACTCTCGGTCGTAGAGCCACCCACTCTCGAGCATCCAGATACGATGTCGTGGGCCGTCGCATTGGAGATGACCGGTCTCGTAGCCGCAGTCCTCGGCATAGAGTGCGACCTGGCCGCCTTGGGTCGGATGGATGCGTCCGAGAAGCCGTTCACGGGGCCACGTGTCGACGGCGGCCAGCGCCTGATCAACGGTTGGGTGCTTGGCCAGACGGGTGCTCAGGGCAAAGGTCGGGTTTGCGAATTTGATCCGCTGCTCTCGGTGTGCGCGAAGAGCGGCGGCGGGTCGCCACCATTGATGGGCATGAATCTCAGTGCCGTCAACACGCACCGACGGTGGGTCCGCGGCGGTCGCGAAGAACCATGTGGCGAATCGGATGGGGCTGGCGGCCGGTGTTGTCCATTGGCAGATAGGATGCAGTGTGCCAGGGTCGACCCGCACTCCTGCTTCTTCGAACGCTTCCCTGGCCGCGGCGCGGCGAGCGGGACCCAGTTCATCCGTGTCGCTCGCAGTGTCGTGGTCTTCGGGGTCGATCCGTCCACCAGGAAATACCCAGTAGCCGCCCATAAACCTGAGCTCAGGACTGCGACGCAGATACAGCACCTCTGGACCGGTGTCCGTATCGCGCAGGAGTACGACTGAAGCAGCGGGGCGGGGCACCACCACTGATCGTGGTCGATCATTCACGCCGACTAGTGTATCCCCGTGCGGTCGGGTCCCGTCTCTGAGATTCGCAACACAAGTCCCGCACCGCCCATGGGGCAAATGCACCAGATTATGTTTACGGGATGCGCCGTTCGCGTGTAGCCATGTCCAGCGTAGATGTTGCGCTCGTCGTGTTGTTGAGCCTCATCGGGTTCACGCTTCAGGGGAGCGTCGGATTCGGGATGGGGCTTCTGTGCTCGCCGACGTTTCTCCTAATTGACGCTCGGTTGGTTCCCGGACCCGTGCTCACGAGCACTCTGGTGTTCACGACGTTGCTGGCGCTGCGCGAGCACGAGGGTATCGACCTGGGCGGATTGCGGTGGGCCGTCGGTGGCCGCGTGTTGGGGACAGTGCCGGCGGCATGGCTGCTCGTGGTTTTGCCGTCCGAAGGACTGACGTTACTCTTGGGTCTCGTGGTGTTGGTGGCTGTCGCGCTGAGCATCTCGGGACTGCGTGTGCGCCCGCGTCCGTCCGCTTTGGTGGTGGGGGGCGTGCTGTCTGGGCTCATGGGGACGATCGCGGCGATCGGCGGGCCGCCCTTAGCGTTGCTCTATCAGCACGCGCCCGGGCCCCGGGTGCGAGGCACGCTGTCCGGTCTGTTTCTGCCGGGCACGGTCGTTTCAATTGTGTCCTTGGTAGTGGTCGGCCGATATGGCGTGCAGGAGCTTCGGCTGAGTCTCCTGCTGCTACCCGGCGCGTTGTTGGGCTTTTTGTGGTCCCGGGGGCTGGCCACACGGCTGGATAGAGGCTATACACGGCCGGCCGTGCTCCTGGCCGCGACCATTGCCGGACTCATCGTTATCGGCAGGTCGCTGGCGTCGTGGTGAGACATTCGGACACCAGCCATCGAGTTGGTGTAAAGTGCGGACCCTAAAGATGGGGGGGGAGCCGACCGACACCATGTATGGCTTTTCCGCCTTCCCTGCCTCGGCGGGTGTGACGCATGCAACGGATACCGGTAACCGGGTTGACTGTGCCTTATCTGGCGACGTGCCTATTCCTCGTGATGTTTCTTGGTGCGGCGTCCGGCCACGCCTTCGCGCAGAGTCTGCGAGGGAGTCGGTCGTCACTCGATCGACAGGTCACGCAGGCGCACCGGCACGACTACACGTTCTTGTCGAGCCAGGCGCAGCTTCGTCGGTTCGTCGATTCGGGGTTGTTGGTGCCGGTCAGCGGGAACCGTGACTATGGTCTGAAAGAGGTGTCGTTCCCGTTTGCTCGTCCCGAGGTGCGACTCTTTATCGAGCGTCTCGCGGCTCAATATCGGCGGGCATGCGGCCAACAGCTCGTCGTCACCAGTTTGACCCGACCGCTCTCCCACCAGCCTCACAACGCCTCCGACCGGTCCGTGCACCCAACCGGGATGGCGATTGATTTGCGTCGTCCGGGCGGCTCGTGTCGGGCGTGGCTCGAGCGTACACTGTTGTCGCTCGAGGCCCGTCGATTACTGGAGGCGACGCGTGAGCGGCGGCCACCTCACTATCACGTCGCGCTGTTTCCGCGGCCGTATTCCCCGTATGTCGACGCGCTGAGGGGGGGGGGGCGCCCGCCCGTGCCGGCGACGACGCTTCACGTCGTCAGACGTGGGGACACGCTGTGGGAGATTGCCAGACGTCACGGTGCGTCGATCGCGGAGCTCCGTCAGGCCAACGGTCTTACCTCTTCGCGGCTCCACCCAGGACAGACCCTACGCATACCGACCGCTCAGCCCTAAGGAGCCCGAGCCGAGTCGAGCACGATACAATGTCGACTGAGACACAGCCCGCTCGCGACGGTCAACGGGCGTACCTTTTGGACTCTTGGAGAAACGTGCGATGAGAGTATCGGTGGGTGTGGTGAGAATGAAGACCCTGATTGGGGTCCTGAGTCTCGGGCTGCTCGTCGGTGCTCGTCCCGCGACTGGTCAGGACATGCCCCGGTTGTCGGATGGGCGACCCGATATGAATGGGCTCTGGCAGGTGCTCAACGAGGCCAACTACGACCTCCAGCCGCACATGGCCCAGCACTCCATGCAGATGCGTGAGGGGCCGGTGAATCCGGTCCCGTCGATCCCGACATTACGGCTTGGCGCGGTCGGGGCCGTCCCTGGGAGTCTGGGGGTCATCGTGGGCGGTGGCAGGATTCCCTACACCGAGGAAGCCCGGGCGCTCAGAGATGAGAACCGGGCGAGCTGGATCGAACGGGATCCGGAGGTGAAGTGCTACATGCCCGGGGTCCCGCGCGCGACCTACATCCCAATGCCGTTCCAGATCGTCCAAAGCGAGAAGGATGTCTTTATCGCGTATCAATACGCCGGGGCGGTACGGGACATCTACATGGACAACCCTGGTCCGTCCCAGGTGGATTCGTGGATGGGCTGGTCGGTCGGTAACTGGGAGGGCGACACTCTCGTCGTCGATGTGACCGGTCTAAGCGATCAAACCTGGTTCGACCGGGCCGGGAGCCACCATACCAACCAACTGCATGTCGTGGAGCGCTACACGATGCTGGGACCGAACCACATCGACTACGAGGCGACCATCGAGGACCCGGGCGTGCTCACCGAGTCGTTCACCATCAAGATGCCATTGTATCGACGGTTGGAGGAGAACGCGCGTCTCATGGACTTCCGATGCGTCGAGTTTGTCGAAGAGCTGATGTTTGGTGAGTGGCGTCGTGAGCCGCTGCCACGGTAGGACCCCAACAGAGAAGGGACGTAGCCAGTGACCAGTCGACTGTCGTTAGGAGCGGCGGTGCTCGTGGGTCTGGCGTGGGCGCCGGGAGCGGGGGCGCAGGGCAGTGACGTGCCGAGGACGCCAAGTGGTCGTCCCGACTTTTCAGGAACCTACGACGTTTCGACGCTGACGCCGATGCAACGCCCGACTGCGCTGGGCGAGAAGATGTCGCTCACCGACGAGGAGGCGGCAGAGGTTGCTGCGATCGAGGCGCGTCGGATGGCGGAACGTAACGCTCCCAGCGATCCGAATCGCGGTGCTCCGCCTCAAGGAGGCGATGGCTCGCAAGGTGCCGCCGGGAATGTGGGTGGCTACAATTCGTTCTGGATCGATCGTGGCACTGGGGCATATCGCATCGGTGGCGAGTGGCGCACATCGATTCTCGTCGATCCCCCGAATGGCCGGTTTCCTCCATTGACCGCCCAACGACAGCGCGCGTTGCGCGCGGCTCGCGAGACCGGACCACGGCGACGGGCGCAGAATGACGGCACCGCGTATTGGCTCGAGACCGATTTAGAGGCCCCGGGGCCATACGACGACATGGAGCAACGTCCCTATGCCGAGCGGTGCATCTTGAGTTTTGGTTCGACCTCAGGTCCCCCGATGTTGCCCGCGCTCTACAACAACCACAAGCGGATCGTGCAGAGCGAAGATACCATCATGATTCTCATCGAGATGGTGCACGACGCTCGCATTATCCGCATGAACGCTGAGCACGACTCGCCGGAGATCAAGACGTGGCTGGGCGATTCGATCGGGTGGTGGGAAGGTGACACCCTGGTGGTCGAAACGACGAACTTCGTCGACAGACCTGCCTTCCGACAGGGCACGGGAACCATGACCGTCACGGAACGTTTTCGGATGGAAGACGCGGACACCCTTATCTATACGTTTACGGTTGAAGATCCATCGGTGTGGATGGCGCCGTTCACCGGTGAATACACGTGGCCCCGAAGCGAGAACAAGGTATACGAGTATGCCTGCCACGAGGCGAACTACGCCTTGGAAGGCATCATGAAGGGTGCCCGGCTGCTCGAAGCAGAGTTTCGCGGAGAGGAGCCCGAGGGGGTTGTGAATCCTACCCGGTAGGTGGGTTTCGAGCTGCTAGCGTCAGGAGAAGCACAATGAGCAAACAGAGCTGTGGATTGGTCAAAGTCGGAGTCGCTGGTCTCGTCTTGGCCGGAGCGGCCATCGTCGCGGGCACGACGGCGAGTGCCCACCATGCGTTCGGCGCGGAGTTCGACCCGAATCGTCCGGTGGTGTTGCGTGGCCCGGTGTTGAGGGTCGAGTGGGTGAACCCCCACACGTGGATTCACTTGGAGGTAACGAACGACGACGGCTCGTCACAGGTGTGGATGGTCGAAGGGGGCACCCCGAACACGCTCTTGCGGCGCGGGCTGACCCGCGACACGATTCCGATCGGCGCGATGATTGTGGTCGACGGATATCAGAGCAAGGATCGGAGTGCCCGGGCCAATGGTCGGGACGTGACGTTCGAGGATGGCCGGAAATTTTTCATGGGCTCATCCGGCATCGGTGCCCCACTCGACGGGAGAGACCCGACCGAGCCTGAATAGCGAGACCCTCAGATTGCGGATGGCGCCGGCGGGGTCACCCGAAGGAGCCAGTCACGTCAGGCGTCCGGGACAAGTGGCCCGGACGCCTTTTTTCTTTCATGACCGTGTTGCCCGAGCGTTCCCGGGTTGGTGCCACCGACGGCCTGCTCCTCTTGGTCGTCACTCTTTGGGGCAGCAACTTCTCGGTTGTCAAGGTGGCCATCGAGGAGATCCCGCCGCTGGCATTCAATGGGCTGCGGTTGGTGTTGGCCAGCATGGTCCTGGTCGGGGCGGCTCGGCTCGCGGATGCCACGATGCCTCGGCGATCCGATTGGCTGCGATTGGTCGCCCTGGGGCTCGTCGGGCACTGCGGCTATCAGTTCACCTTCGTGCTGGGGCTCGCGCGTACCAGTGTCACCAACAGTTCGCTGATTCTTGGCTGTCTACCGGTGACGGTCTTGCTGCTTAATGCGGTGAGCCGTCGCCGAGAAGCGGTCGCCCGTCGACAGTGGCTTGGGGTGGCGCTGGCGTTTGTCGGGCTCTACCTCGTGGTCGGAGACGGCACAGCACTGACACTGGAAACCATACGGGGAGATCTTCTGGTGATCGGCTCGGTCTGGTGCTGGGGCTGGTACACCATTGGCTCACGACCCCTGCTGAGCCGGTACACGCCCCTCGCCTTGACGGCCTGCACCACGGTGGTTGGTACGGTGAGCTTTCTCCTGTTCGCCATGCGGTCTCTGCTCGCGCTTGAGTGGCGCGCGGTCAGTGGGTGGGCGTGGGTCGGCACGGCCGCGTCCGGGTTGCTCGCCCTCTCTTTATCCTATGTGCTGTGGTATCGCGGGGTGCAGCAGCTCGGGAGCGCCCGTACCGCACTGTATTCCAATCTCGTGCCCGTGGTGGCGATGGTTGTGGCCGCGGTAGGGCTGCGCGAGCCGATTGGCGTTATCAAGTTGCTCGGCGCGGGGCTTGTCTTATCCGCTTTGGCTCTCACCCGTATGGTCACCGAAGGGGCGGTGTCAGTTCCGCTCGCTCCGGCATCGGTGCCCGTACGCGCGGCTCGTCTCTGAGTCCTATTCGAAGGGCTCCGACCCACGTCTGGCCGGCCGGGCGGCTAGCTAGGTGCCGCTGACCTGGGTTAGCGGCTTGGGGGGCGCGACCGTGGTCCGCTCGAGTAACCAGACCACATTCACGGCGACGGGTGCGCCACGCGCGCGGGCCGGGAAGAACCGCACGTTGGACACCAAACGGGACAACGCGCGTTCGAGCTGCGCTTTCCCCTCGTCGTTGGTTACGTGCAGGGGCGCTCGGCGAAGAATTTCGACCGACGCAAGCTGCCCTTCACGCGTCACCACGGCGGCTAGAGCGAGGTTCTTGAGCACGAGCGGTGGTAACGGCTGAATCAGCATCGCTGCCGCGCGGGTGTCGGGGGACACATGGGGGAGACTGATACCGGTGGCTGGTCCGAGCGCGTCGTTGGGGTCGCGGAGAAGCTGCAACGCAAGATGATAGACGATGCGTTGATGGCTCTCGACCAGTTCCTTCTGGGCCCGCGCGTCGCCGGTGGCACACCTCTCGGCCAGATCGCCCGCGGAGGTTGTCGTGATCGCCCAGCCGATAACTCCAGCCGGTTTCACCCTGCCTCCTGTTTGTGGCTAGTCGAACGCGACCGGCGAAAATTCCACAAAAGCTCGCTGCTCTATTGATTAGACGTTACGTGGCCAAAAAAGTACCGCTCGCGGTAGGATTAGCAGATTGTTCAATGTTGTTCTGACAACGGGGGATAGGCATGCTCGGTCGAATTCGTGGGATAGTGGGTATTGGCGGGTCCGTCATGGTGCTGGCGGCGACAGTGGCGGCGCAGTCTGACTCGACGGGGCTCCGCACGCCACATGGGGACCCGGACATTCAGGGGATTTTTACGTTCCGCACCATCACGCCACTGGAGCGTCCAGAGGCTTTGGTGGGCAAGACGACGTTGACGGCAGAAGAAGCTGCGGGCTTTGAGGCCTCCGAGCGTTCACGGTTGAACCGCGACCTGTTCGACCCAGAGACCGGGGCGCCCAGTGCTGGGTATCAATCTCGGGCCGAAGGGGGCGTGCTGTCATACAACGAATTCTGGTACGAGCGTGGCGTCGAACTCACGGCGGACAAACGCACGTCGCTCATTGTCGATCCCCCGACCGGACGATTGCCCTGGCGTGAAGCGAGCCGGGAGGCCCGCGCCCGAAACCGGCTGAATCTGCGTAACGGCTTTGCCGACTCCTACACGGATCGTAGTCTGTCTGACCGGTGCATCATGGGGTTCAATTCGGGGCCACCCATGACCTCGGGTGCCTACAACAACAACGTGCTCATCCTACAAACTCCGGGGTTTGTGGTGATCCAGAACGAGATGGTTCACAACGCAAGGATCATCCCGCTCGATCGAGAGCATGGCCAGATTCGGCAGTGGGCGGGTGATTCGCGTGGACACTGGGATGGCGACACGTTGGTGGTGGAAACGACCAACTTTCTCCGTGAAACGGCGGCGCGGGGTTCGAGTCAGGACACGCATTTGATCGAACGGTTTCGGCGGCTTGATGCTAATACGGTGGCCTACGAGTTCACCTTCGAAGATACAAGTCACTTCACGCGTCCGTGGACGGCGATGATGCCGCTGCGTCGCACGGATGGTCCGTTGTTCGAATACGCGTGTCACGAAGGTAACATCGGGATGCATGGCATCATGGCCGGTGCGCGTGAGCTCGATACCCAGCCGGTCGAGGGCTCCCGCTAGCAGCCCGTGTTGATCCCTCGCATTGCACCGAGAACGTCGCTGCGCTCGGTTGGCAAGGCGGGATGAGGGAGCAAATTGAGTATTTTCGACCGAGGAGTAATACCGTCTAGGCGAGATTCAACGCTGCTCGAAGGCTGCGGGGCTTTTACCACGGGCTGCTAGGCCGCCCGTCATCGCCATACCGGTACCCAGTGGACTGGACCGAGCTGTCGGACTTCCTTCGGGGTCGGTCCCAGGAGTTACTGGGCACCGAGCTCACCCAGATCCGTTTCACGGATCTCGGGATGACCTATCTGCTTACGATGGGGGTGACCTTGGTGGCTCTTGCCACGGTCACCCGTCTGTGGTGGCTCACCCGTAAGCACCATCGACAGCACTCAGGACACGTCATCGCCCCCAAGTTTCGACGCGGAGCGGTGGGGTGGGCGCTGTGTCACCTTCCCAAGCTGCTGCTGGCGTTGGCGCTGACCGGCATGCTGGTGGCGATGGCCGACCCCTATCTGACATCGACCGAAGAAGTGGCCGGTGAGATGGAGTCGAGGATTCGGATCGATCTCGTCGACACGTCGTTGTCGATGGCGTGGGAGCTTCCCGGCACGGGTAAGTCGCGCGCCGATGTGGCTCGCGAAGCCCATCTTGCGTTTCTCGAGATGCGTCGAGCCAAGAACGACCGGGTGGCGCTGTGGCTCTTCTCGTCGTTCCCGTACATGGTCGACGACTTTGTGATCGACGACGAGCTGTACTTCTTTCAAGTCATGGATGCGCCCTATGCCATTGTTCGCATCCTGGCGGCGCAGTCAGGGACACCGATCGACCAGATGTTCGTACCTCAAGATAAGGTTCGGATGATCGAGAGAGAGGGCAATACGAACATCGTGCGGGCGCTACAGTCCGTGGTCCGTCACTTCGACCGCGATGCCGCCGTGCTTGGGGCCGGGGCGACACCTCACCGTGCCGTGCTCATCGTGACTGACGCCGACGTGGATGAGATTCCAGAAGCCGAGTTTGTCGAGCTGACCAAGCGCAACATCGTGCCGTACATGATCTTCATCAACGCCGCCGATCCGCGTCGGGCGCGCGCCCAGCAATCATCCGCGTTCTCTCAGCCGACCAGTAACACGCAAGGGCTCATCGACATGATCCGCACATTTGGCGGGGACTACTTCGACGTCACCGACTCCGATGGTCTGGCCCGTGCCTATGAGGCGATCGATGATGCCGAGACCGTCTCCGTGGAGTTGTCTCACCGGGCCATCAAGGTCCCGATTTATCCCCGATTCTTGTTGATCAGTATGGCGTTTCTGCTGGTGGGGATCCCAGCCGGGTTCGTGGCCGAACTGTTGTGGGGCACAAACCCGTAGCGTGCCGAAACGGAGGGAGTGGGAGTCTTTTTTGATGTCGGGTGGGCAAAAAAGACTCCCGACCCCTGTTCGCCGCTAGTCGTTGGTTTCTTCGAAGGCGCCTTCACCACCGGCCATGAGCGCGGCTTTGATCGTGGTCGCCCAGATGGCAGTGCCCTTGCCGTTTAGATGCAGCCCGTCATCGATGAAGATGTCGTCCATGACCTTGCCATCGGCGCGCAGAAACGGGGTCGCCACATCGATGTAGCGGAGGCGCTCGTCGGACGCGGCCAGCGTCTGATATAGCTCATTGGTCTCCTGCGCTTTATCCCAAACCGCCTCGCGGGCGAGACTCGGTTTCACCGACATCACATACACGCGTGTGTCCGGTAGCGCGGTGTGAATCTGCGAGATGATCTGTTCAAGCTCGCGGGCGATGGTTGTTGGCGGTACACGGAAGCGGCCAGTATCGTTGTCACCCTCGTAGATGACCACTGCGCGGGGCTCATACGGAAGGATGATGCGGTCCGCAAAGTGCAGCACGTCAGCCATGGCGCTGCCGCCAAATCCCCGGGGGATGACGGTCAGTGGCGCCAAGTCGGCCTTCATGTCCGCGTTCCAGCGGGCGATGCTCGAGCTTCCGGTCACTACAATGGCGCCAGCTGGCGGCATCATTCCCTGATCCTGGGCTTCGAATGCCTGAATAGCCGTTTCATATCGGGCCGGGTCAATCGGTTCGGGTCTCTGCGCGTGGGCCGAAACGGCCACGAGCACACCGAGGACAAGCGTTGTACCGACCATCGACGTCCAACGATTCGTCATCTCTCTAAACTCCTTGTGGTGACTGCGTGTGTTCAACACGCGCCCAGTGTAGTCCCTATGCGACCGAGTGGACGGTGTTTCCGCCCACGACCGTACGCATGACGATGATGTTCTTGATGTCGTCTGGATCCGTCTCGTGCGGGTCACGGTCGAGCATCACAAAATCGGCGAGCTTGCCGGCGGTGATTGACCCCTTCTCGTTTTCCTCATAGGAGACCCGTGCGCCGTTGATGGTGCCGATCCGTAAGGCCTCGTCCACGGTGACTCGTTGTGTGCCACCCCAAACTTGTCCATTGAAATCCCGTCGGGTCACCATGCTCTGCATGGCCATCAGCGGCTGGTAGGGACCTGGGGTGTAGTCGGACGCACCCGGCACGGGGATGTCGTAGTCGAGGAAGGATCGATGCGCGAACATCCACTCCATCTTCTCGGCCCCGTATTCCTGCCACTTTTCGCCGTGGAAGTGGACGTAGGTCCAGAACGGCGTGGGGATGGAGCCAGTGTCCTTGATCCGCGCGAGCAGACTCGGATTCACCAATGAACAATGTTCAATCCGGTGCCGTCGGTCGGGGTGCGGCCACTCGGCCAGTACCCGTTCGTAGGCTTTGAGCACCATGTCGATCGTGACGTCTCCATTGGCGTGAATGCCGACCTGCCAGTTGTGACGGTGGGCATCCTCCACCGCCTCGTGAATCTCCTCCTGCGACATCGTCAGGATGCCGTAGTCGTCGGGTCGTCCCTGAAACGGAGTGCTCATATGCATGGTTCGCTCTGAGGCCGAGCCGTCCGCGACGTATTTGACCCCCCCGATCCGAAGCCATTCGTCGCCCCACCCGGTCGAGACTCCCGCATCTCGCAGTTGCTCATACGGGCCACGCACCATCGCGTAGACCCGGTGACGCAGCTCGCCGGCCTGATAGGTGTCCTGATACGCACGCAATCTGCCGCTGCTGGCGCCGGCATCGTGGACGGTTGTCAGCCCGGTGGCGGTCATCAGCGCGGAGATGTGCGCCATGCCCTCGCGGCCACGGTCTCGCTGTTCGTTCTCTGTGAGCTCCTCTTGATCCCCGACCGCAGAGAACACACGTCTGGCGTTCTCCGCGACCATTCCCGAGAGCTCGCCATCGGCATCGCGAGTGAATCGACCATCGGAGGGATCAGGGGTGTCGCGTGTGATCCCGGCGAGTTCGAACGCGGTGCTGTTGTACCAGTTGGTGTGTCCGCCGCGATGCGCGACATTGACCGGATGATTCGGGACCGCCTCGTCGAGGTGGGTCCGGTGCAGCGGGCCGTCGACGACTTTCGTATCATCGAACATGAAGCCGTTGATCCAACGCCCGGGAGGCGTGTCGTTGGCTTTGGCTCGAAGTGCCGCTTGAATCTCGCCCACCGTGCGGAGATTGGTGTTGACCCCATAGAGCTCGTTCACCCCGCTGGGGTGACTGTGGGTATCGATAAAACCCGGGGTGACGGTCATGCCTTCGGCGTCGATCACATCCGTGTTCGGGCCGACCAGGTTGCGAATGTCGTCGTTGGAGCCGACGGCGATGAATCGACCACGTTTGACGGCAAACGCGGCGGCGCGCGGGAGCGCGTCGTCGACCGTATACACGCGGGCGTTGACGACCACCAGATCCGGGCGCCCGCCGTCGTCTCGGGGCTCTTGCGCCGTGGCAATAGGGACCGCTGAGGCACCCATCCCGCCGGCGAACACCGCGCTGATATTCAGGAACTCTTTCCGGGTATAGCTGGCCATGTTGCTTCTCCTTGAAGATCGTCGCTGAACTAATACTCGCTGGCGTCCATCGAGACCCGGATGAGCTCCTCGTCGTTGCGTACGAGGATGTGTCGGTTCGCAAACGCGGGATGGGCCCAGACGACCAAACGGTCGCTTTGGCCGTGTCGGAATCGCGAGGCGGACCCGGCGCGGCTGCCACCGTAGCCGGACCGAGATGTCGGGTTGAGCAGGTGGGTGCGGTCAAGCTCCACATACCCTTCCGGGGTGAACTGCACGATGATGAGGTCGCCGTTTTCGTTGTAGACGAAATAGCGGTCTTGGTGCTTGACGAAATACGCCGACCCCCAGCGATTGCGGTTAGTGAGCCCTTCCGCCTCCCATACCCGCTCGCCGTTTTCGGCCAAGAGACCTCGGACTTGGCCGTGGCTGCCGATGCCATAGATGTAGTCCCCGACCACAAGCGGGGTGGTCATCACTGAGTGGAGCCCGGTCGTCTCTGCCACCTCGATACCGCCATCGATCACCCGGTTGCTACCGTCTTTCCAGAGCGTGGTCGCCGCCGGTCTGTCCAGCGCAAGCCGCATCATCATCGATCCACTGTAGAAACCGGAGATGAACAGATACGACCCGCTGTGCACGGCGTCGGCCACCGTCATGTTGGCTCGGCCTTCGAACGGCTCATCCCAGTAGATCTCCCCGGTCTCCGGGTCCAGAGACGAGAGGCCGCGTGGATGCCAGACAATGAGTTGCCGCGCGCCGCCGGCCTCGATGATGAGAGGCTGGTTGTAGCCCATCTCAGTGCGGCTCTCGAGGGAGCGCCACACCTCGTCGCCGGTGTACTTGTCAAATGCCATGACGAGGGCATCTGGCTCGCCACCGACGAGGAAGATGACACGGTCGCCGTCGATCAACGGCGCGCTAGAGGTGCCCCAAATAGGGATGTTGGTGTCGTACTCAACGACCGTGTCTCTCTCCCAGACCACGGCGCCGGTCTGTGCATTGAGACACAAGATACGTCCCGTCGAGCCGGTCACATACACTCGGTCGCCGTCCACGGTGGGTGTGGCCCTGGGGCCCGTGGCGTAGGTGAACATGAGCATCCGGTAGGTCGTTGTCCATTCGTGGGACCAGAGGACCTCGCCCGTTTCTTCGTCAAGCGCCAGAAGCCGTTCCGTTCCGTCCATGGTGCGTGGCTCGGTCTCGACATAATCAAGCACAAACACTCGGCCGTCGGCCACCGCTGGTCCCGAGTAGCCGCCGTTGACGGGGACACGCCATTTGATGGTCAGCGGACCCTCCGGGAACTCCTCGAGGATGCCCGTCTCGGTCCAAAGCCCGAGACGTTCCTCGCCTCGCCACTGGGGCCAGTCCTTCGCCGAGACGGTCGTGAGGCAGAACGTGAGGAGGGCTGTCGCGATCGCAAGTTCCAAGGGCCACGAGGGCCCGGAGTTCGCGTGGGCACGGAGACGGTCGGTTGAGGTTTGCATGGTGTGTTCCTTCTCGTTCGCTCGCTTGTTGTCGAATTCTGGCACGTTCGCTCGGCAAGAGGGCCCGCGATCTTCCGAGGGCGGCAAAACGAGTCCGCGTTGCCGCTATCGTCTCTGGAGGCCAGGGGGGTGCGCCGCACCTGGCTGGGTTCAGTCGGGCTCCCCGTCCGGGGCATGTTCCTCCTGGCGCTCTTCTGCTCGTCTCTCTTCTTCAGGCGGTTCCTCGTTCCGCCGTGGCGCATGTTGAAGTTGATACCGCACACACGGCGCCAGATCGAACACGATCTCGAGCCTGGCCGTGCCTTCCGACCCTTCCTCTGCCTGGCCGGTTACCGCGGTCACCGGGAGGGCGTCGTCGGTTGCCTGGGCCGCCGCCGCGTCTACTTGTTCTAGCGGCAGTCGGACGCGGATTCGCTCGTAACGTGGGACGGTCGCGACGATAGTGCCGCCAAGTGCCAGGATATCCGCGAGGAGAACACCGGTGACGTCTCCGGTGACATCGACGGTCACCGTGTCGTCGGCCTCGACCGTCCTCCGCAGTCTCGGAACCCCGTTTGCCACCGTTTCCCGACGACGCATTCTGGCGGCAGGGACCAGGCTTGAGTCAACCTTGCGTTGGGTAGGGGGTCGTTGGGCCTTTTGGGTTAACAACGCGTCGATCTGTCGGAGCGCCTGCGAGGACATCCCGACCGATTTAGCCCCGGTCGTGTCTCCCCCGCCTAAAATTCCCATTCACGCGACCAAGAGCGCCAGACGCACGGTGCGTCCTGGATGGGCGACTGGGGCGACGCGCAAACACATCGGCAAGACGAGAGAAAGAGTGCTGGGTGGCGAAGGGCTGAAACCGTGTGGCGCCGTTCGGACGGTACGAATGAATCAGCCAACGGCCGCGGCTGTGGGGCGACCGCCTCCGAAATACTAGCGTGGGCTGGCCAGAACTCATACCGGGACTGCTGAGGCCTCCGCGGATTCCTGGCGGCTCGCTCGACCTCTGCTCCTCCGACCGTTAGGGGGAAACGGTGGTCGGATAGACAGATTCGGCCCCTTGCGGGCTGAACGCGAGTCGGATGTCGTCACCAAGCCTATCGATTGGGTGTACCGCTAACGCTTTGTTTTCTCGGTTTGAGGGGGTCTCGTCCCCATCGGTGCCAATTGGTCGGGGTCTCCCGACGGCGTTCTTGCAAAGACCTGGAATCGACGTCTCGGACGTCGTGATCTATGTAGCTGGCATCAACGGGTCACCGGCCGGTCGGCATCAAGTTTGGGTCATCGTGCCTCCCCACCGATCCGTACGTTCTCGTCGGGCGTTTGCCGGGGGCGTCGGCTCGGCGATAGCGGGCGACGCTGACGCACCAACTCGCACGCCGGCTGACGCTCCACTCGTGGATACGCTGATCGGTTCCACCCTCACCGTGGTCGTCGAAGGCGCCGGCTCGGTCAGTGTGATGGCCCTGGGGACACTACGGATCTGACTCTCACGGGGAGCCAAATTTGCCGGGCTGTCTTTGAAAGTTCCGAGAAGTACGAAAATAAGCACAGGCAGCACGTGAAAAGGGGGCGCCCTAGCCTGGGGCCCTTGTCTTTCTGCCTCGCCGCCGCGCGTGCGTCACCCGACGACAAGCTGCTGGCCATGATCTGTTGTTTTACACTTGACATGAAACCGGAGCTCGTCGTCGAGCTCCGCCTCAACTCGCGCCCGGCGCAGCAGTGAGCGAACCCGAAGCGCCATTGCATAGGCCGCCCGTTCGAGATCGCGTAAGACGGACACGACTTGCTAGACCTCGGTGGGTCTGTGGATCACTCGGTCAGCAAGAGGACGGGCCGTCGTTTTTATAGTATTTCCGGTATGTATTTATCTCGGGCCAAGCGCCAGAGAGACGCCAGGAATGCGGTCAGGGGAATGGCGAGAATCAACCCCAGAATGCCACCCAGAGCGGCGCCCCAGAAGAAGACCGCGACGGTGATGGCCATAAAGTGCGGACCTGTGCGATCGCCCATGATCTTCGGCATCAGCCACCAACCCTCGATTTGCTGGACGACCACGAATACGATCAAAACCAACCCGCAGGTGACGGGTCCGCCATCCGCCTGAAATAGGGCGAGTGGGATGGCGACCGCGAGTCCGATGATGTGCCCGAGATACGGAATTACGTTGAGAAACCCGAGGACTAGCCCGATCACGAAACCGTAGCTCAACCCCACCATGCTAAATCCGGCGGCTAACATCAGGCCCTGAAGCAGCGCGATGATCATCTGGCCGCGGAAGAACGCCACGATAAGGTCGACGAACTCGTGGAGCAGATAGGTCACGTCGTCACGGGTATTTGGCTTCAGGAATGGCAGCACATGCTCGGTGTCGAGCTTGAGACGAGATGCGGTAAGAAAGTACGCGAAATACACCGGTGTGATCATCCACGAGAACAGGGCAGTCGCCCCCCGAGCCAGACCAAATCCGGCGGTCGCTGCTTGCACGCCGACGGTCTGGAGCCACTCAATGATCGCCGCCTGCCGAGCCGTGGCCATCTGCTGCAGACGTTCGTCGAGGCCTGAGGACTCGAGCATTTCGGTTACCCGGGGAAGCTGCTCCTCGGCGAGCACTCGCGCTTGCCCCCACCACTCGGGCGCCTGGGAGGCCAAACCCACCAGTTGCTGGATACCCAGTCGGCCGAAGAACGTGACGAAGATCCCGAGCGGGACAAGAGCCGAGAGAAACACGGCCGCCACTGCGACCGGCATGGGCAGTCGCGCCGTGGTGCGGAGCCAGTCGGAGTACGGTCGGAATACCAAGGCGCTCACGGCGCCGACCGCCAGGGGCAGAAAGACACCAGAGAACGCGCGTAGAAACACCGCCGTGAGCCAGCCCAGCAGACCAACAGCCACCAGGATGACCAGCGCTGACACGGTCGTGATCGCGGCCGCGATTGTTTGACTCTGTCTCGGTGTCAGCTCGAGTGTCGCGACACACCTCCCGAGGTCATGCTCGCATACTACACGAACCACGGACATCACACTCGGCGCCTACATCGCGATACGGCAGACCTGGATATGAGAATTGACAGCGGCTGGGCGGGACTGGACAATTGTTGCGCATTCAGCAAGGATGTCGCTCCTGAACCGATCCGCGCCCGTTGGTGAGGCCTGAGAATCGTGCGGGATGAACACGTCGATCGCCACCAGAGGAGTCACGCATACACTTTTTGACCAGTCGCGGACTTATGACGGTGCCCGCGCCTCGGCTACGGTCCTGGCCGCGGGGTTGGCCGTCAAACCTGTCGGTTCCGGTCTGCGTGCCCAGACGATACGGCCGATTGGGTCGCTGCTTGGAAATGTATTCGAGCCGCTCACCGATACGTCGGCATTTGCGACCGGTCCGTAGGCGGCGTTCTCGGGGGATGGGCGGCCGCCAGGAGAGTCATCCCATCATTTCTTATTGACCATACCGGGTTCTGGCTGACCCAAGGAGGAGCAGATGCAGCGCTGGTTTCTCACCTTCGTCGTGGCCATCTGGCTGACACCGGCTGTCGCGGGCGCTCAGTCTGCGGCACCGTTCTCACCAAAGACCCCCTGGGGCGCGCCGGACCTCCAGGGCATCTGGAACAACGCTACGTTGACCCCGTTCCAACGTCCGCCGCGTCTTGCGGACCAGGAGTTTCTGACTGCAGAAGAGGCGGCGAGCCTTGCGCAACAGACCGTGGACCGAAACGAGCGACTCCTCACCGCGGAGGCAGTGAGAACGGAGGCCGGCGGGAATGTCGGGGCCTACAACAACTTCTGGATGGAGCGGGGCACAGCGGTTGTAGCGGATCTACGCACCTCCATCATCGTGGACCCACCCGATGGCCGGTTGCCGGCGTTGACGGCGGACGCCGAGGCGCGTCTCAACTCGCCCGAGGCGGGTCGGATTGCCGACATGCGTGGCGGGCGTCTACCGGTGGAGACCTACGAGCAGCTCGACCTGGGGGACCGGTGTCTCTGGTATCGGGGTATCCCGTCGTTTCCGACCGGATACAACAACAACTACCACATCGTGCAGACCCCAGGTGTCGTCGCCATCCTGCAGGAGCACATCCACGACGTGCGGTTCATTCCGATCGACGGGCGGCCGCATCTGCCGGAGTCCATCCGGCAGTATGCGGGTGACTCGCGTGGCCATTGGGATGGCGACACGCTTGTGGTCGAGACGACGCATTTCAACGACAAGGCATTCATTCGGAACTTCAACGGCAATCTCAGTGAGTCCCTGCACGTCGTCGAGCGCTTTACCCGTCTTGGCCCAGATGCCCTGGGTTACGAGTTCACCGTCGATGACCCGAACACGTGGACACGCCCGTGGGGCGGGTCATTGCCGATGTCCCGCATCGAGGGGCCGATGTTCGAGTACGCCTGTCATGAAGGTAACTACGGCTTGACGAACATCCTCGTCGGCTCGAGAGCCGAGGAGGCCGAGACCACGCCCGACCGCTGATGCAACCACTCGCGGTGAGGTTCCGTCTACATGGACGTACCAGCATGTAGGAGAGGAGATGTCCATGAGGGGTTCCATCTCGTCGTGTGCCGTCGTCGCGGTCTTGGCTGTGTTGGCGACGGCTGAACCAGTCCTCGGACGCCACCGACGCCGTTGATATCGTCAAGCGGCTCCAACCGGTTCGACACTCAAGAGCGCGGACGAGTCCTCTGAGGCGGTCGACGCCGGTGAGATCGTTGGACAAGTCGTCGACAGTACACGACCACGCTGGAGTGAAGCCGGTATCCGTCTAACGACCCGGTGTGAGGACGTGCTCGTTGTTTGGGGCAATCCCCCGAGCTTCGCCAGGGGTTGACTCACCTCATTAACAACGTGGCTGAGGCGATGTCCGCGGGTGGCCATCTGTCGGTCACGACCGCACCACCGCAAGGTGGCGGCACAGGACTCACGATCAGTGACACCGGGTGCGGATGACCGAGACGGGGCGGTCACAGTGCCAAGTCTCGTTCCACACCACTAAATCGAATGGAACGGCCAGGGCTTGAGCGTGGGCTACGGCACCATGAAACGCTTCGGGGGAGAGCTCGTGGTCGAGTGCCGACGTGAGATCGTGTTTCGCCGAAACACCGCACTGTCAGAAGTCGGGGTACCCGCGTTCTCGTTCCCCTCTTCCGACCGGGCACCCTATACTGGTGCAACACTTACATCCTCGAGAGGAGATACGCATGCGGCATGGCAAATGGTTGGTGGGGTTGCTGGTCGTCACAACGATGGCGAATGGATTAGTCCATCCGGTCGTCGCGACGGCGCAGATGAGCGAGACGACCGCCTTTCTGGCGGACCTGTCGAATCAGTATCGCGTCGTACCAAACGTGACCTATCACGAGGCCAACAACCACGAAAACAAGCTCGACCTGTATCTTCCCGCAAACACCGATGGGCCAGTGCCGGTGTTGATGATGATCCATGGTGGGGGATGGGTCGCGGGCACGAAGGAATCACAGCTCTTGCGGGCCATGCCCTACCTCGAAATGGGCTGGGCCGTGGTGAACGTGACCTATCGTCTGGTGCAGGTGTCACGTGCGCCGGCCGCGGTAGAGGATTGCGTATGTGCGCTCCAGTGGATCGCACGCAACGCCGACACGTACAACTTCGATCTGAGCCGTGTGGTGACCACCGGTAACTCCGCTGGCGGTCATCTGGCCCTGACCACCGGGATGGTCCCCACGTCGGCGGGATTGGGGCGGGAGTGTACGTCGGCGAGCTTCTCCGGGCCTTCGGCTGTGCCCGAGGTCGACGTTGCCGCCATTATCAACTGGTATGGCATTACCGATGTCGTCGATCTGACCCGTGGCCCGAATACAAAAGGCTATGCCGTCCAGTGGATCGGGGGGCTGTCGAACCGCAATGAGATCGCCAGGTTGACCTCGCCGTTGACACACGTCAGAAAGGGATTGCCCCCGGTACTGACCATTCATGGCGATGCGGACCCGATCGTGCCCTACCAGCACGCCGTGCGCTTACATCAGGCACTCGACGGGGTCGGGGTCGTGAACAAGCTCCACACCGTGCCCGGTGGTGGCCATGGTGGGTTCTCCACCGACGAGACGCTGGAGATTTACGAGACCATTCTGGGGTTCTTGAAACAGCACGGGCTCTAGGCCGAACACGAAAGGGGTCGGGTGCCTTTTTCCGCGATGGAAATTATGAAAAGACGCCCGATCCCTATTCAGGAGATGTCTCGTTGTTGCCATGCGACCGAGGAGGTCAGATGATGTCAGCGTCCCGCGGAAGCATCAGCGGCCCGCGCCGCCGTCGGTGGAGCTATCGGCTTTGCCGACGGGTGACGTCGATGGTTGGGTTGGTGCTGGTCTCGGCCGCAGTGCTAGGGGCACCGGTGGTACTGGGTCGTGAGTCCCGCCGGATCGGGGCCGAAAGTCAGCTTGCTGAGGACCCTGCAATCCGACCGTTTGAGATTGCCATTGACGACGACGTGCTCACCGATCTCCGGGAGCGGCTTCTCAAGGCCAGGATGCCCGACGAGCCGGAGGGGGTCGGGTGGGCACTGGGGATGAACCAGCGGTATCTCACACAGCTGGTCGCCTACTGGCGTGATGAGTTCGACTGGTTCGCCCAGCAGCGCCGGCTCAACCAGTGGGACCACTTCACGACTGACATCGATGGGCTGGAGATCCACTTCATCCATCAGCGCTCGCCCGAGCCGGGCGCGTTCCCGCTTATTCTCACCCCTGGTTGGCCAGGTACTTTCGCCGAGTTCTCGAAGGTCATCGGGCCGCTGACCGACCCGGTGGCATACGGTGGACGGGCGCAGGATGCGTTTCACCTCGTCATTCCGTCGATTCCAGGGTACGGCTTTTCAGAGCGTCCGCCGAGACTCGGTTATGGGCGCGAGCGGACGGCGGCGATTTTCGCCACGCTGATGGCTCGACTCGGCTACGAGCGCTACGGAGCACAGGGTGGAGATCTTGGCGCGGGGATCAGCCGACAGCTTGCCATCGACGATGCCGACCGGGTCGCCGGGTTGCACCTGAATCTCTGTGCCGCCGACCCTCCGGATCCGAACGATCCGACAGAAGGGGTTCCACCGGCTGAGGTTGCGCTGATGGAAGAGCGAGCGGCGTTCTGGACCGACGAGGAGCGGGGCTACAGCCATATGCACGGTACGAAGCCGCAGACGTTGGGGTATAGCCTCAACGACTCACCGGTCGGTTTGGCGGCCTGGATCGTCGAAAAGTATCGAAGCTGGTGCGACTGCGATGGGAACCCCGAGACGAAGTTCAGCAAAGACGAGCTCCTGACGACGCTCACGATCTATTGGGTCACCGAGACCGCGACTTCGGCGGCCCGGTACTATTACGAAGGGCGTCACAGTTCGACGCCACCGAGCCGTCAGCGGGTGGAGGTGCCAACCGCGTGTGCGGCGTTTCCGGGGGAGTTTCGATTTACTCCCCGTCGATGGCTTGAGGCGCGTTACAACCTGACTCGCTTCACCATGATGCCAAGCGGTGGGCATTTTGCCGCCAGCGAAGAACCCGAGCTGTATGTGGACGACCTTCGCGCGTTCTTCCGTAGTGTCCGCTAGCCGGGCCGCGAGCGGCGCGGCGGAGTCGCGAGAGCGACAGGAGGAGTCACGGTGATCGCGAATACGGGCAGCCCCAGCGTGACTGAATGCGTCGGCCTCTGCGTGATACGAGGGGTGTTCTCTCTAGCCGGGCTGTTGGCGACGGGTTCACCCCGTCGGGACGCGAAGCCCGTGATGCGCTTCGCTGGTTGAAGTTGGGATGGGGTGCGCGTGCAGGCGCATACGCGTGGACAGGGGACGCTCCATGATCAATCTGACGAAGAGGGGATGGCTGGTCGCGGTCGGCGTCGTGTGGGTCGGCGGCGGTGTGGCCTTGGCCCAGCCCCCGGCCGACGCGCCGCTTCCCACGGTTTGGGTTTTGGCCACCGGCGGCACCATCTCCGGGCAGGGTACCTCTTCCACCAGTCTGACTGAATATCGGGCTGGTGCCCTTCTCGGTGAAGAGCTGGTCCGGGCGGTCCCGGCCATTGAACGCTACGCGCGGGTCCGGGTCGAGCAAATCGTCAACGTGGGCAGTCCCAATTTGACTCTGGAGAATTGGCGAACGCTGGCTGCCCGTATCAACGAGATCTTCTCCACCGAGCCGGACACGGCGGGGGTGGTTGTGACCCACGGGACCAACACCCTTGAGGAGACCGCCTATTTTCTCAATCTCACAGTTCTTCACGACCGACCGGTTGTGTTGGTCGGGGCACAGCGTCCAGCCACCGCCATAAGCGCGGACGGTCCGCTCAACCTTCTGAACGCCATTCGGACGGCTGCCGCACCGGCCGCTCGTGGAAAAGGCGTGCTCGTCGTGATGAACGAGGAGATCAACGCTGCGCGAGACGTGACGAAGACCAATACCTATCGGGTGGAGACATTTCTTTCCCGCGAGCTGGGTTTTCTTGGCTACGTAGACGCCGACACGGTGAGCTTCTACCGGCAATCCACGAAACGTCACACCGTGGCATCGGAGTTCGATGTGCGGGGGATCACCGAATTCCCGACCGTGGACATCGTGTATTCCTATATCCAGGCGAGCCCCGTCATGATCCAGGCGCTCCTCGCGGCCGGTGTGGACGGCATCGTGCTGGCCGGGACCGGCGCCGGCTTGATCTCGCGGGTCGAACGGGAGGCGCTTATGGCTGTGCCGCTTGTTTCGCGACCGGTCGTCGTCCGTTCCAATCGCACGGGGAGTGGGAGGGTCGTGGCGCTTGGCGCGTACGACGATCTCGGCATGATTCCAGCCGACACGCTCAGTCCGCAGAAGGCACGCATTCTCCTCATGTTGGCGTTGACTCAAACCCGCGACCTTGATGAGCTTCGACGCATCTTCAGCGAGTACTGACCGGTTGGTCTGCGTTCCGCCCGTGGCCCGGGAGACGCGCCCTCACACCAACCCCGGTCACACTCTCGCCAGTTCCCGGAATCGGAACCACCAACTGCCCGCTCCCGTTGCGGACATAGTGGAGTTGCGCGGCGATCTCATCTTTGAGATTCCACGGCAGAATCAGCACGTAGTCCGGCCGGGTCTCGGCGATCGTCTCGGGTGCAAAACCGAGACCGTGAGCCTGGCAGATATCGACCATAGCTTGTAGGGATTTCGGTCGACCGTGTAGCTTGCGTGTGGTTTCCTCGACATTGGCCGCAAGGGTCTCATCGTTTTCATACGGTCGGATCCCTCCTCCAGCTCCCGCTTGAACATCGAGCTCGATGTCGCGCGTCACGAGGGTCAAGACATCTCGCGGTAAGACCGTCGCGGCGCTCACGGGCACGTCGTTGTCCACGTGGCGCCCCATGCCGCCCACGCACCGGTGACGGACTCCGGGAACGGTCGCTCACGCCGGCTGACGTGCCCGGCGTCAATCCGCACCGGCCGGAGAGGCGGCTGTGTCGGTTGTGACCACGCAGTTCGGGAGTGCGAGCTTGAGCCCCGAGATCGCGGTGTCAGTGACTTGCGTCCCGCGTAGGCTGAGGCTTTCGAGTGCGGTCAGACCCAGGAGGTTGGCGACTCCGGTGTCCGTGATTCGGGTGTAGGACAGATCCAGTGTGCGGAGCGACGCTAACCCCGACAGAGCGCCGAGACCGGCGTCGGTGACGTCGGTGCTGTCCAGAACGAGATATGTCAGCGTCGACTGATCCTCCAGCTCGGCGAGTCCGGTGTCGGTGATATGCGTGTAGGAGAGATCGAGGGCTGCGAGCGCCGGGAGTTGCCCCAGGGTGGACAGACCCGAATCGGTCACACCGGTGTTGATGAGCCCCAACGTTTGGAGCTCGGACAATTCCACCAGATGGGCCAGTCCCGAGTCCGTGATCGCGGTGAACGACAGGCCGAGCGTGGTGATCGTGGTCACTTCCGCGAGGCCGGCCAGGCCACTGTCGGTGACTAGGGTGCCATTCAGATCGAGTGACTCCAACGACGTTAGCTCGGCAAAATAGACCAGTCCATCGTCGGTGACGTCTGTGTAAGCAAGGTTGACCCCCGTGACCTCTCCACCCGCGTCACGAATCAGACTGCCTCGAACCGTATCGATCAAGGTTTCGAGCGGCGTGGGCTCTGGTGGTGATGCGGTCTCCGACTGCGCAGCCGCCAGCGCCACCAGGGCGACCTGACAGACGCTGAATAGGATGAGAAGCCGTACTCTAGTCATGATGCGTTGGCGTACACTGGGCGGGCACGATGCTCGCATTCACTCTAGAGGGCCAGACCCCCGAACGCAACACTTCGTTGTCAGACTACGAGTCAGACGGGGCACCCGCCCTCCCGACGGACGGAGGTGTCTGTGGGCCGGACGATGCCTGGCTCGGGACGGTCAGCCGTTGCTGTCTGTCGAGGGACCCCGCAGTCGCCGTTTCGCACCGTTCAACGACCCAGCTCGCAAGAACGGTCAATCGACTCTGGGCGTAACGCTCTGGTCTTGCCCGTCACCGAATATCGCGAATCGTCTCGGTCAGCGCGGACACACCGCTCGCGTTCCTCGATTTCCCAACGCTGTTGTGCGAGCCCTGTCTCGAGTCGTGCGGTCTCGGCGGTAAGCCGCTGAATCTCTCCGGCGGAGTGTTCTGACAGTAGAGGCGCAAAGCCCGTCTGGTTCGCGGGTTCACGGTGGGGGGTAGCTAGATTGCACGTTGGGTCTAACTGTTTCGCCGGCGGAGGGCACCGCCCCCGTCTATCCAGACCGAGGATCCATGCACACCGGAGCGTTCCCGATTCCCAGCCTCAGCGGGCTTCGCAGCGCGCACCTGTTCGCAGGTGGCACATGCTATGGTACGCACGAAAACATCCAAAAACAGGGGGAGTTGGTGACGAAAATTGGACGCTCGGTAAAGGTGGTGTGGATCTGCTCGCTGGTCGGGGTGCTTGGCCTGCCAGTCATGACTGTGGCTCAAGATGGACCCCGGACCGGTTGGGGGGATCCGGACCTGCAGGGGGTGTGGGATTTCCGTACCATCACACCACTTCAACGCCCGGAGGACCTGGGAGACAAGGCATTCCTGACCGAGGAGGAAGCGGCCAACTTGGAGCAGGAGGCGGCCGAACGGGATACACGGTTGCTCAATCAGGAGGCGCGGCGAACTGAGGCGGGTGGCAACATCGGTGCGTACAACAACTTCTGGATGGATCGGGGCACCAACATCATTCGTGATCGGCGTACGTCTCTGATCGTCGATCCTCCCACCGGACGGATCCCCGAGATGACCGACGCGGGGCAGCAGCGTGCTGCCGCCGGGCGGGGTTCGTTCAGCGACGAGATTCCTGCTTCCTATACCGATTTGAGTAACGCCGATCGATGTATCCAGGGGTTCAATGCCGGCCCCCCGATTACCCCCGGTGGCTACAACCAGAATGTGCAGGTGTTTCAGACCCCCACCCACGTCGTGTTGCTGACCGAGATGGTCCACACGGTTCGTGTGATCCCGCTCGACGAACGGCCGACGCTGAACGCGGGCGTCAGCCTGTGGTCTGGTGATTCGCGAGGCCAGTGGGAGGGAGACACTCTGGTGGTTGAGACCGGTAACTTCGATACAAAACGGAATTGGCGGGGTTCGAGCACCGATATGCGTCTGGTGGAGCGATTCACGCGGCTGGATGCGGATACGCTCGAGTATGAGTACACCGTCATGGATGCGGACACCTGGGCGAGTGAGTGGACCGTCAACCTTCCGATGCGGCGGAATGAGCTCCCGATGTTCGAGTACGCCTGCCATGAAGGGAACTACTCGATGGATGCCATGCTGGCGGGCGCGCGTGCCGACGAGCGGAACATCACGGAGGGTGGACAGTAAGGGGCCGTGACGAGAGACGTGGGTGAGGGTGCCTCCGCGGGCTCGGCGACGAGGGCCCTCACCCCTGTTTGATAGTGCCCGCCAGAGTGCTCATTCTTGCTGATTGATATCTTGGAGTCGCTGGGGGCACGCCTTTGTGCCACGCTGCCCGCCACGAGTGTCCACGAGGCGGCCCGCGTTGGGGCGTCGTTTTGCGTGGTGCTGTCTGTCGCACCACATGGAAACAGTGCATCCGTATCGTGCTCGATGACCGAGCCGGCGGCGATCCCCTTGGGGGGCACTGGCCCCATTGCTCGGGTGTTCGCCGGCCCGGCATCGTAGACGCTTCGGCCACAGCCCGGAACTCTCGCCTTGGGCTGGCGTGTCGCCCGCCATCGGAGGAACGATGACTATGGAACGCCAGAGCTGGATCCCGCACCTCGTGATGTTGTCGTTGCTGACCGCGCTATTCCTCGAGCTCCCGAGCGCGCTCTCGGCTCAGTCTCCGCGGCCGCCGTCTGAGCCGCCGGCCGACTGGGGCCCTATCTCGATCAACATGGAGGAGATCGAGTATCCACATCCGTTCGAGTTCATGAATTTCAGGGTCTTCGGCCAAGACCTTCGCATTGCCTATCTGGATGTCGCGCCGGTTGGACCCGCGAACGGCGGTGCCGTGGTCTTCCACCATGGGGGTAGCTACTACGGCTGGTACTGGGAGAAGCAGATTGACGCGCTTCGCGATGAAGGCTACCGGGTGATCGTGAAGGATCGCCTCGGATGGGGGAAGTCATCCAAACCCATCCTCCCCTACAGCATGAGTTTGCACGCTTCCAACACGGCCCAGCTCATGGAGCACTTGGGACTCTCCGAGGCTGCCGTTGTCGGACACTCGATCGGCGGGCAGATGGTCACGCGGTTCGCGTTCCTCTATCCCGAGAAGACAACCCATCTGGTCACGATCAATCAGATCGGTCTCACCGACAACCGCGCGGGACGGGGGTTCCGGCCCTTCGACGGCGAGATCGATGCGGACCCGGATCTGCAGCGCGCATACGAAGCCGACGTGCGGACGGATACGGGACGGTATGTGCACTGGAAGCCGGAGTTCTTGAAACATCTCCGGATTCGTCACGGGCAGCGGCTCAGCGGCGACTGGCCGCGACTCGCCTACGTGCGGCGGCTCGGCGGTAACCTGCGCTCCATGGACACCGTCGTGAATGACTGGCCGAACATTCGCACGAAGACGCTGATCCTCGGGGGCGAAATCGACGGACCACAGTTTCCCGAGAACGCGCGGCGCGCGGTCGAAATCCTTCCGAACGCGGAGGTCTTTCTCATCCCCAACGCCGGTCACAATCCACACGAAGAGGTGCCCAACATCGTCAACCGCGAGCTGGTCCGTTTTCTCGGGAGTGATCCGACGGAGCCGGCCGGGCGGTAGTGGATTGTCGCTCTGGCCAGGTCTGCAGGCTCGGGTTCGGATGCCTTGTCAGGCCCATGCCTCCAGCATACGGCGCCGAGGTGGGCGCCTCGGCCCGCCACCGGTCCGGGAACGTTCAGTCTGCTGATTTTGCGCTCTGGTTCGTGAGTTTCCCGACACCGCGTTCATGGCGCATCCGGCGATGGCTGGGGCCGTCCGGATCGCGCCACCATGGCTTGTTTCGGCTGTTCGGAGCCGATGCCACGACATTCCCCAATCACGGCGGACGCTTCGGGTCTACCCGGTGGCGAAGTGTGCACAAGGCCCGCGACACCAAGCTCGACTGTGACGGGGCGCTGAAGGTGTTACCGGAGGCGTTCACGTCCGCCTAGCAGGCCGGCACGTTCAGAATCTGAACAGTTGGTTGATCTTGACGATGACTGCACGGTTCTCCAGTTCGGGAAAGCGAGGCGTCAGCGTGTCGTGCTGCTCGTTGTAGACCACAAATAGCTCACTGCCCGGCTGATACTCCCATCGGAATCTGACGTTCGCGCCGAGCGAGTTACGGCTGGAGTTGTACTGCAGCAGCGCACTGACAAACATCCACGGACTCATCGTGTAGGTCGTCCACGCCGTGGCGAGCTTGGTCGTGAAATCACCGTTTGGCAGGTCGACCCGGTTGAACGAGACTCCTGGTTCGATGGAGAATTGTGGGGTCAGTTCAAGGCGGCCGCTGATGAGGTCCACACTGGTCTTGTTCCCGCCGAAGAAGCTGCCGTGTTGCGCGGCCACTGTTCCAGCCAACTTCCGCTGCGTTCCCAGCGTGAAGGACGTCCGAACGTCCTCGAACCTGTAGCCGCCCACCGGGATCGTCACG
>JAYZGM010000103.1:0-5980 GCA_036336225.1 Acidobacteriota bacterium
CCGACGGGTTGCTCGCGGGGGCGTTTGTTGGAAGCCATCGGTTGTCATCCGAGATGGCCGACGGGGTGGTGCATCCGCCCGCGCCCGGGGGTGACCGCGTACGCGGTCACGCAACCGATTTCCTGCCCATCGAGACCTTACCTCCACGCATCCGCTCGTGTCTGGGGCTCCGGTCCACTCGGTGGACACGGGTGCGGATGGCCATGTTTCGCGTCGTCGCCCCGCTGGCGTTTCAAGTGTGTCCGAAACGATTGACGTACTACCCTGAGTCGTTTCGCGCAGAACGGGCGCGCGGGCTACTCTGATCGAGGATTCTGGTGCGGCTAAATAGATTGATGCTCGCTGTAGCGTTTGTGCCATTGGTCGTGTCTTGCGGGACGTCCCCGCCGGACGAGAGCGCTCCGGACGCGGCTGTTGCCCGGGATACCGACTCGGGCCGGGGGGCGATTGAGCGGCTCGACCCGCTGTTTGATGAGCTGGTGCCCCCAGAGGCGATTGTCGAGCAACTAGTCGGTGGATTCGGTTTTGTCGAAGGACCGCGTTGGATCGAGTATCACGGGCTGTATGGTGGCGCCGTGCTGTTTAGTGACATCCCCGGTAACGCAATCCACTTATGGAGCTCGGATGGTACCGTGTCCGTCCTCCTGTCGCCGGTGTTCGACGGGGAAGGGGAGAGAGCGGGGTCGAACGGCATCACCACTGACGCCGAAGGACGTGTGGTTTTCACCGAGCACGGGAATCGTCGAGTTAGTCGGATCGACACGG
This sequence comes from Acidobacteriota bacterium, assembly GCA_036336225.1. Lineage (GTDB taxonomy): Bacteria > Acidobacteriota > Vicinamibacteria > Vicinamibacterales > UBA8438 > JAJEEA01. The sequence goes on from JAYZGM010000103.1 coordinate 766, forward strand.
GAAACGAACGGACCGTTATGGTGGACCGCCACGACGGGCGGCGACTCAATAGTCCGAACGATCTCGTCTTTCATTCCAGCGGAGCGTTGTATTTCACCGATCCACCCTATGGATTGCCCGAACAAGACGATGATCCCGAGAAAGAGACCGAGGAAAACGGGATCTACCGTTTGGCGCCCGATGGCACCCTGACCTTACTCGCCAGTCAGACTCGGCCGAACGGGCTTGCCTTCTCACCTGACGAGCAGGTGTTGTATGTGGCCAACTCCGACCCATCGAGTCGGCTATGGATGGCGTATGACGTTGGGCCGGAGGGAGCACTCGAGAACGCCCGAGTGTTTGTCGACCTGACCGATGATCCGGCCGACGGTCTCCCGGATGGGCTCAAGGTAGATGTGCGGGGCAACCTCTGGGCCACGGGGCCCGGTGGCCTTCTGGTCTTCACCTCAGACGGCGGTCATCTGGGGTCCATCCGACTGCCCGAGCGTCCAGCCAACCTCACCTTTGGTGGGGGCGACGGAAAGACGGTGTTCATTACCGCGCAATCCAGTCTCTATCGAATCCGGACCGACGTCGTGGGTGCGGCTCGTTAGCTCGGTCACAAGGCTGGAACCCGCGCGCGCAGCTCTTCACGCCCGCGCTGCACGACAATGAACTCCGAGATGCGGTTTGTCTCCCGGTTCGTGTGGACCATGAGAAAGCGCTGGCCGTCCTGACTCACCTCGAACGAGTAGCCGGCGTCCCCGCCGCTCAAGAAGTTGCCCGTGAACAACAGCCGTGGCGCCCCGAGTAGGAGTCGTGGCTCGGTAGAGAGAGGCGCGGACCAGAGCTTCGCGCGGTTTTCGTTGAAGGTAAAGAGCAAGATCTTCTCCCCGGTGGGTGACCATAGTGGCCCCGCGCCACCATTGGTGGACACGCGAACGGTTTCGCCGGCGGAACCCGCGCAGACATAGATTTCGAATCGATCACTCTGCGGAGACACCCGATCGCGCCATACTCGGTGGCGACTTTGGGCTTGATGCCTCGCTATGACCCGCCATACCGGACGATAACGATCTTGCCCCGCACGTCGATGCCTCGTCGCTCGAACTCGGCGTAGTCCTCTGGCACACCATAGTTAGCATAGACCAGCTTACCGGTGACGTCTCCGTCGATCGAGTAGGCGTTGTAGGTGGGGAGTTGCTCCGTCTTCTGACTCGACGTGGCATCTTCGGCCAAGGTTGGCTCTTCGAGCGACGCCACGAAGCGAGTCGGTGCGATCATCTCGAGATGTCGGACCGACGGAGTGGGGAACAGCACCTGGTAGGTCTCGATCTGGGTGTCGTACCCCACTCTCGGAACCGGTCCGCGATGAATGTGGCGACCTCTCTGCCAAACGCCGACCCGACGTGATGGGGGCGTGAGGAGAGATACTGCATCCACGAACGGAGGTCTGCGGGGTCGAGCTCACGGTCGAAGCTGGTCTCGAGATTCCGTTGCACCTGCGTCTGCTCACCTGGGAAACCGGTAATCGGATCGTCAGCTGCGAGGAGCCAGACACCGTTGATGGTCACAAGGACGAGAAGAGCAAACTGAGCGCGCATGGGGTCTCCCGGGAATATGGGTGCTGAGGAATGGTAGCGCTGTCCCCGATGACGCGTCACCAGCTCGGTTGGGTCGGGCGGTTGTTGATGTAGACTCGTCCTCCGAATTTCTCGCATTCAACCCATGGATAGTTATGAAAACCAGTTTTCTCGCGACACTCTGCATGGTCCTGGCCGGGACGACGATGGTCCAAACGCAGACACCGGTCGGCGATCGGCTCACCACGGCGATGACCGAGGATGGGAGTTATATCAGCTGGCGTGAGCACATTATCGACGAGCCAGCGACCGCGGGGTTCAATCTTAGTGGTAGTGATGGGCTCGTGATGGCCGACCTCGATGGAGACGGATACGAAGATATCGTCTCCGTTCACGAGTCGGACAGTGAGTACGACTCGAGTGTAGCGGACCCCGACTTTGTTCCCCTCGCCGAAGGGCATGTGCGGATCGCATTCGGATCGGCCGACCCGAACGGGTGGACCAACATCACTCTTGCCGAAGGCGAGGACGCGCCGGCGCCCGAAGACGCGGCCATCGCGGACGTGAACGGCGACCGGTTTCTCGATGTTGTGGTGGCCGCTGAGCTGTCACATCTTATCTACTTGCAGAACCCAGGTGCCGAGGCTCGTACCGCGGTGTGGCCACGTCTCATCCTGCCCATGACCGAAGGGCGGGGGTCGTTTATCCGTGTGTTTATGGCCGACCTCGATGGCGACGGTGTTCCCGAGGTGGCGGCGCCAAACAAGGGCGCCCAGCGTCCCGGTCCGGAGGACTTTGCACGCTCGACCGCGGTGTCGCTGTATCAAGTGCGTGGAGACCCGCTTGACGGGGCCAACTGGACAGAGATCGTACTGGGGCACTACAGCGTGCCCCAGAACGCGGAGCCGGTGGATCTCGATAGCGACGGTGACCTCGATATTGTCGTCGGGTCCCGTGGGGAGAATCGGTTGCTGTATTTCGAGAACCCGGGTAACGGGACACTCGAGTTTCGTGAACATGCCATAGGCATCAATGGGGCGCGGGCCGCCGGGTTCAACCTGGAATACGCGGATCTGAACGACGATGGCCGGCTCGATATCATCGGCGCGGCGACCGGAGGGTTGGCCTGGCTTGAGCATCCGGCCCGCGAGGACGACGCGTGGAACGCGCACCGCATCGGCACGTTTTCGCCTGACAGCATGACCGGGTATGAGATCGCTGACATCAACGACGATGGCCATCTCGACATCCTCGCCGGGAGCTATAGCCGTGGACCCCGGGAGGACGATGGTGACGTCAGCGTCGACGATCCACTCGGTCGAATCGGATGGTTTGAGAATCCGGGTCTGAGTGGCACGTCCTGGCGTCGACATGATATTTCGCGCCGGAAACGAGGGATGTATGACAAGTTCATCGCCAGGGACGTGGACGACGATGGCGATGTCGATTTTCTGGGCACGCGTGGGAATAGCGCACCATATGATGGGGTGTTTTGGCTCGAACAGGTGCGCTCCGTCGACCCGCGCCCCGCATTTGAGCGTGCCCGCCCACAGGACAGCCCAGAAATGCCGCTGCCGTAGTCCCGACACGAGCGGCCGGGCCTCGGGTCGATCCGTGCCCTTCCGGTCGTCTGGTTTCCCGAGTGAGATCTGTGGCTGTCAAATACACACTGCGTCGAAGCCATGCCGATAAGCTGCGTCTCTACGAGTTGTCGGTGCAGGACCCTGAGTTCGAGGTTGAGCTTGCCCTGTCGCAGTATCAACGTCGACGCGGTGCCCGGCCGCACGTGTTGCGCGAGGACTTCTGTGGCACCGCCTCGGTCGCGTGTCGGTGGGTTGCGGCCCACGAAGACAATCAGGCCATCGGACTCGATCTGGACGAACCCACACTGGCGTGGGGGCACCGACACAATCTCTCCCCGCTCGGGGCCGCCGCGAGTCGGGTCGACCTTCGGCAGCAGGACGTGCGAAGTGTGACGCACCCACTGGCCGATGTCGTGCAGGCCTACAACTTTTCGTCGTATCTCTTTCACCCGATGGCGGAGTTGGTTGCCTACCTGAGATGCGTGCGCGAGAGTCTGGCCCCTGGCGGCATGGTGATGCTGGACGGGTATGGTGGGTGGGAGAGTGGGCAGTGTGTGAGCGAAACCCGCACGGTCGAGAGTCCCGACGGGAGCTTTGGGTATATCTGGGAGCAGGCGAGCTTCAACCCCATCGACAATCTAGCTATCTGTCACATGCATTTCGTGTTCAAGAACCGAAAAAAATCCAAGCGGGCCTTTACCTATCACTGGCGGGTTTACACCCCGGCCGAGCTAGGTGACGCGTTGACGGCGGCCGGGTTTGACAATATCGAAGTCCTTTGGGATGTCGATGAGGATCTGATCGCGAGCGATTTTCGATCGAGATCGGTGGCCGAGAACAGCCCGGGCTGGTTGTTCTATGTTGTGGCCGACCGAGGGGTGTCATAATCACCGGCACGTTGCCAGTTCTCTTTCGGGTTTGACCCGTGACACGCGTGGTCTGAGGTGCGATGGGTGATAGTCCTCGTCACGTCGTTGTTGACGTTGGCGCAGTTGGGCTGCCAGCCCGGGATGGATCCACCCTGATCGACGTGGTTCTGGAGGCACGGCCGGCTTGGGTGCGTGCGGTGGTGCGCGGCGATGCCGACACCGTGGCGGCCGCAGAAACCGATGGGTTTCATATCATCCGCGATGGGCAGGTCGCCCTGGCGGACTACTCGAGCGTGGGCACGGAAAGCGTTCCGGACTAGACAAGGCTGGAGAGGAGAATCAGGTTGATGACACGGACACGAAGGAGCGCCACCATGATGGCGACGATGTGCTTGCTCCTCCTACTCGCGACGGCGGTCTCTGTGTTGGAGCATACGGTGGCGGCGGAGCGACAGGATGCCATGGCGGCGCCAGCGTTTCAGGTAGATCCGTTGTGGCCAAAACCGCTGCCGAACAAGTGGCTGATGGGGTCGGTCATCGGCGTCGGGGTGGACTCGAGCGATCGGATCTGGATGCTACACCGGCCGTCGTCGTTGTCAGACAACGAGCGGGCGGCAGTCACGGACCCGCCGTTGGCGGCGTGTTGCGTGCCGGCACCACCGATTCTGGTGTTCGACCAGGAGGGCACGCTCGTGCGCTCCTGGGGTGGTCCGGGCGAGGGGTATGACTGGCCGCAGTCCGAGCATGGGCTTCATGTCGACTACAAAGACAACGTGTGGATTGGGGGCAATGCGGGAAACGATCATCACATCTTGAAGTTCACTCAGGATGGCGAGTTCCTGTTGCAGATCGGAATGCCGGGTCAGAGTCAGGGGAGCAACGACACCGGCAATCTGCGACAGCCGACCACGATGACCGTCGATCCGGTCGACAACGAGGTCTATGTCGCCGACGGCTATGGTAATCGGCGGGTCATCGTGTTTGACGCCGACACGGGGGAGTACAAACGACACTGGGGTGCGTATGGCAATCGCCCGGACGACGACGCCCCGTACAACGCATCGGGCGCGACGGTTGGCCCTGATTACGACCCAGATCTCCCACCCGCACGGCAGTTCAGCAAGGCGGTTCACGGCGTGGCTATCTCCGACGACCGGCTCGACGGTCATCGTGGTCGGCTGTCGCAGATTGCCGGTGTCGT
>JAYZGM010000104.1:0-5387 GCA_036336225.1 Acidobacteriota bacterium
GCGCCCAGGTCGCGAGCACTCGGCGGTGCGTCGGCGCCGACGCCAATCGGAAGATAGTGGTGGTAGACGGCCCGCCACACCGGCTCCGGCTCACCCGACTCACGGGCGTAAATACCACCCATGACACCCTGAAGCTCGGGAAACTCACCCACCATGTCGGTCGTCAAATCCGCCTTTGCCAGCCGCGCGGCCTGGGCAGCGTGCTCGCGATCGCCCGACGAACCCAGCGCCTCGGCCGCCACCCGACCGGCCAACCGTTCGATTCGTCGCGTCTTGTCCAGATAGCTTCCGAGCTTCTTGTGAAACCGCAGGGTGTCGAGCCGGTCCAGACGGGAGACCAGCGGCGTTTCGCGGTCAGCATCCCAGAAGAAACGAGCATCCCGGAGACGCGCCACCAGCACACGCTCGGAGTTATGGGCAATGGCCGGCACGTTATCTCGCGGCGTGTTCGTCACGGCGAGGAAGTGTTCGGTCAATCGGCCGCGACTCGTCGCCACTGGAAAATAGTGCTGGTGATGGATCATGGTTGTTTCAAGCACTTCATCCGGCAGCGCGAGAAACTCCTTGGGAAACCGCCCGGCGACCACCGATGGATACTCAACCAGGTCCGGTACCTCGTCGAGCAAGGACCCGCCGCGGGCGCCTCCGACGACGCCCCCGAGCCGTGACGCATGCCGGTCGAGCTGGTCGGCGATCCGAGTCCGCCGTTCTTCACGAGACAGCAGGACATAGTGTCGCTTCAGGACCCGACGATAGTCCGCGAAGGAGCTGACCCTGACCGGTCGTCCGGGTTTCTCACCGCGGGCAAAAAACCGATGCCCGTAGGTGAACGACCCGGCACGGACGGGTACCACTCCACGAGACTCGGCCTCAGGAGTGCGGGAGATCACAAACGGAATCACCCGTCCACCAAAGAGGAACAACAGCCACCGAATAGGTCGCCCAAACAAGAGGTCGCCACGGCCATCGTCGAGCCGTGCATCCCAGTTCATCTGTTTGGGAAACGCGAGACCACGCAACACGCCGGCGAGCACCCCACCCAACGCGGTTCGCGCGGCCGTCCCACGTTGGCGCCGGCGAAACGCCACATACGCACCCTTCGCCGTCTCGACCCGGATCAACCGGTCGACCGAGACGCCCTGTTTTCGGGCGAACCCGGTCGCCGCGGCGGTCGGACTCCCCGCTTGATCAAAGGCGGCACGAACGGGAGGCCCCGTGACTGTCTCTTCGAGGTCGGTCTGTCGTATCGCGACCCCAGATACGTGAGCCGCCAAACGTCGGGGTGTTCCAAACGTCACCGGGGGCGTGGAATACACCAACCGGGCTGCATCGAGGTGATCCCCGACACAGGTTGCCAGCTGGCTGGTCAACGCCGGCAACCAGCTCGCCGGTATCTCCTCACACCCGATCTCGATCAGCAGCTCTCGGTCCATGACAGTCGCTTATTGGGACGTGGTCGCGGTCACGGTCGAACCCACTGTATGGGCGGCCGCCACGGCGATCGCCAGCTCGCGGACACGCAGGATGTAGGCAGCCCGTTCGGTCACACCGATTCCCCCACTCGCATCGAGGACATTGAATGCGTGAGAGCACTTGAGACAGGACTCCAAGGCCGGAAGCACCAGTCCCGAGCGAAGCAGAATCTCGGTCATCTCGTGATGACGATCGAACAGGTTTCTATGAAACGCCGCAAACTCGGTCTCCGGCATATCGACCATCCCGAAGGCATACTTTGTTTGCTCCACTTCCTCTTGGTGCCGGACGGTGCGGTAGAGCACCCCTGGTGACCACTCCAGGTCATACACGTCGTCGACCCCCTGGAGGTGCATGGCAATGCGTTCAAGCCCGTAGGTCAGCTCGACGGAAATCGGCGACAGATCAATCCCACCGGCCTGCTGGAAATAGGTGAACTGCGTAATCTCCATACCATCGAGCAGCACCTGCCAGCCGATACCCCACGCGCCGAGGGTCGGCGACTCCCAGTTGTCTTCCTCAAACCGCACGTCATGCGCCGCCGGGTCGATCCCACACACCCGGAGACTCTCCAAGTACAGCCCCTGTGCCGCATCAGGCGATGGCTTCAGAATGACTTGGAATTGATGATGCTTGAACAGGCGATTGGGGTTTTCGCCAAACCGCCCATCCGCCGGTCGACGGGACGGTTGCACGTAGGCCACCCTCCAGTGCCGCGGGCCCAGCACGCGCAGAAAGGTCTCCGGGTGCATCGTGCCCGCGCCCACCTCGATGTCGAGGGGCTGGTGGATCAAACATCCACGCGACGACCAGAACCGTGACAACGACGCGATCAGATCCTGTAGGGTCACCGTAACGCCCCTCCTCCAAACTCCTAGCCGCCTGCCATCGCACGGAGGACCTTGCCCGCCCGCAGCTCTTTTTCCAGATGGGCCGACAACAGACGACGGTGGACCCGGTCCAACTCTCCATCGGCCCGGGCCGCCAACTCCGCGTCGGCCAATCCGGCGGGTGGCGTCACCGCAGCCAACTGGAGAAAGCGCACCGCATCCGCCGAAAGGGGCACCCCACGGTCACCGGCACACGCCACACACAAGAATTCCATGTGTCCCGGGTCGAGACGCCCACCGCCGTCTGGAAAGGCTCCACATCGGTGACACGTCAGTGATGGGTAAACGCCCTGGAGCTTGAGCACCCAGTACTCGAAGTAGCGGGCCAAACGGGTCACTGGGGTATTCCCCCCCAACGATTCGACCATACAGGCCCCAAGACGAAACAACGCCGTATTCGGGTCCGCCTCGGGCAGGCATTCATCCAGGAGCTCCGCGAAGTATTCGACATAACCCAACCCATCGGCGTGACAGGCCGTCATAGGGGAACGCAGGGTGTCGACATCGTTCAACCGCACCAGATCCCGACGCTCGCGCTCGTAGTACGCGACCCGGGTTAGCGTGAGGGGTTCGAGCCCGCCCACAAAACGAGACCGCGGTCGGCGCGCCCCGTTCGCCACCCCCCGTTTCTTCCCGTGGTCCCGGGTCAAGAACACCACGATACGGTCGGCCTCGCCGAAGTCATACGTCCGAAGAATCAACGCGTCAGTAGTATGAACCGGCATGGAGAGCGCGCACCCACGCGCGCCCGCGATTGTACCCGCCTTCGCCCGCGCCACGGGGAGGCAAATCCCTGAGGACAAACTAATGCCCTGTCTCCGAAGCTCCTTACAGACCTCGGAGACGGGGACGCTATGCCAGCTGGTCCAGATACCGCAAGAAGATCGTGGCCAACCCCAAGAACGCAAAGAAGCCAAAGACATCTGTCAGAGTCGTAATAAACACGGCCGAGGCCAACGCCGGGTCGACTTTGAGCGCTCGGAGCGCGATCGGGATCAGCGTCGCGGCGACCGCCGCCACGAGCAGATTGACCACCATCGCGAGGGCGAGAATCAGCCCAAGATAGATATTGCCGGACAAGAGCCACGCCACGAGTCCCCCCACCGACCCCAGCGCCAGTCCGTTGCCCAGACCGACTAGCGCCTCTTTGACCACAGCTTTCCGCGAATTGCCCCAGGTCAACTCCCCCAGGGCAATGGCTCGCACGATCACCGTCAGAGTCTGGGTGGCCGCGTTTCCACCCATGCTCGCCACAATGGTCATCAACACGGCAAGCACGACCACTTCATCGATCGTCGCCTGGAACGCACGGACGACGATGGCCGCCAACGTCGCGGTGACCAAGTTCATCGCCAGACACGGTAGACGCTTGCGAGCCGATTCGCGGGCAGGTGTGAATACGTGCTCATCGCCACTGACGCCGGCCATACGATAAATATCTTCGGTGGCCTCGTCCTTGATGATGTCGATGACATCATCGACGGTGATGATCCCGACGAGTTTGTTCTCCTCGTCCACCACTGGAATCGCAAGGAGGTTGTAGTCGGCGACACTCTGGGCCACCTCCTCCTGGTCCGTGTCAACCTGCGCGCTGATCAGGTCGGTCGTCATGATCCGCTGAAGCGGGGTTTCCGGCGCCACCAACAACAACCGTCGCAGCGAGACCACGCCTACCAAGTGGCGTCGACCGTCGACGACGTAGAGATAGAACACCATCTCTACCTCGCGGGACCCCTGTAATGCCTGAATCGCTTCGCCCGCCGTGAGACCCTCCGTGAGGGCGAACACGGTCGGATTCATGATGCGTCCGGCCGTCTGCTCGGGATACTCGAGCAGATTCTCGACCTCCCCAGACTCCTGGGGATGCATCCGTTCCAACACGGCCTCGGAGAGATCGTCCGGCAGCTCGTCGATCAACGCCGCCGCGTCGTTTGACGGCAACTCATGAAGCCACAACGCGACCCGCTCCGGTGGATGATCAGCAAGCACCAGCGCCCCGGCTTCGGCGCCATACTCGCTGAGCGCCTCCATCGCGAGCCGGCTGTTGTGCTCGAGTAGGAGGTCGAGCACACCGTTACGAGCGCCGTCCGATAACTCGTTGAAGACCTCGGCGAGGTCAGCGGGGTGCTGTTTTTGGAGGAGATTCAGGAGATTGGCAGACGCACCAATCCGTTGCAGTCGTTTGACCGAGTCGAGTACCACGTCGATTCGACGGTGGGGTGGCATAGTCCCGTGGCCCGGGCTTTCGTCGCGCCGAAACGCGACAGATCAGATTCCTGTGAATGTCCCACAGTTCGTCCCAAGACTTCGAGTGTAGCACAGCGATTCACCTCCAGTGGTCGGTCTAGGCGCGGCGCTTGGTGATCGGAGCGACCCCGGCTTGATCTAAGATTTTGTCGTTCTCACGCCAGTCTGAACGGACCTTGACATGCAGGTCCAGATACACCCGGGCCCCGAAGAAACGCTCCAAGTCAAGACGCGCCTCGATGCCAATCTGCCGAATCAGGGCACCACCCGGTCCGATAACGATAGGTTTCTGAGAAGCCCGCTCCACGAGAATGGAGCAGAATAGCTGGAGCTGGCCAGGGTCACTCTTGTCGTCAAACCGGTCCACGACAACCGCGGTGGTGAACGGGAGCTCCGTGTGTGTGTGTCGAAGCACCTTCTCGCGCACCGTCTCTGCCGCCAACACACGCTCGGGTTGGTCGGTCAGATAGTCTTCCGCGTAGAGCGCATCCCCTTCCGGAAGTTGCGCCACGAGTTCCTGCTCAAGCAGGTCCACCCCATCACCGGTCGTCGCGGACACGGGGACGATGGCGGTAAAGTCGCGTTGGCGCCGATACCAGTCGATGATCGGAAGCAGTCGAGGTTTCGCGATACGATCGATCTTGTTGAGCACCAGCACTACCGGTCTCTCGGCGCGCTCAAGGGCCTTGAGCACAAAGCGGTCACCGGCTCCGAGCCCATCGGTCGCGTCGCGAACCAGCCCGATCAGATCGACATCGCCGATCGACTCATAAGCCA
>JAYZGM010000105.1:0-5857 GCA_036336225.1 Acidobacteriota bacterium
CAGCTGGTGCAAAAGGTATACGATAGCTTCAATACCGAAGACATAGGTGGCCTGTTAAGCACCTTCACTGACGACATCGAATTTGTGGTCGTGGCCGTTCCCAAGGCTTCGTTTTATCGTTCTCGTCGAGGACGTGACAGCATGTCCGGGTTCATCGGTAGCATGGCGGCACACCAGGAGCCAAAGGGCGCTGTTGATATCCGGGAGATCATCGTGCCGGGAAACAAGGCGGCGGTGTTCGGTCACGCTGCCTGGCATGTGAAGTCAACGGATCTGGACTGGGAGACTGACTTCGCACACTCCTGGACGGTGGAAGGAGACAAGCTGACCCGATGCCAGAAATACACGGATACGGCGGCGATGTCGGCCGCCTACTGAGCCAATAAGAGTTGAGTAGCCCAGCACCCAGCACAGTTGTTTTTCCTCGTTGGAGGTGCGCACATGTTGGATCGACGTCGGTTCAATGCGTTGCTAGCGGGTACTGCCGGCTGGGTCGTGCTCGGCCCGATCGGAACGGCCGCTGCTCAACGAGCGTTGCGCGGAGCCGTTTATGCAAGCGTGGACGCTCGGCTCTACCGGATTCGTCGTGACGGCAACACTCTGACTCGAGACCCTCGTCCGCTGATCCTTCCCGCGCAGGTACAAGAGGCGTGGCCGCATCCTTCTGGCAGGTATTTCTATGTTGCAAGTAGCGATGAACGCACGTCGACAGGCCCCGTGAGGCATCACTATCTGAACGCGTTCCAGGTGGGCTCGTCGGGGGAGCTCAGACCGTTCGGAGGGGCTGTCCAACTGGCACACCGGCCGATCTACATCACCGTCGACCACCGCGGCGAGTATTTGATATCGGCATACAGCGGGCCGAGCGGAATTTCGGTTCACCGTCTCAATACTGATGGGTCGATCGGCGACGAAATAGCACAAGAACCGAGCCTCGACGCCGGATTCTATGCTCACGGCGTTCGCGTCATGCCCTCGAATCGTGCGGTCCTGCTGATCACGCGGGGCAACGAACCGGTTCGTGGCATGAGAACGGAAGACCCAGGAGCCCTCTACATATACCGCTTCGAGAACGGCCAGCTGACGAATGAGCAGTCGGTGGCGCCAAACCAGGGCTTGGCCTACCGCGCTAGGCACGCCGATTTTCATCCTTCTGGAAGATGGGTCTACGTCGATTTGGAAGCCCAAAATCTGCTTCACACCTACAGCATTCGAGCCAACGACACACTATCGGAAGAGCCTGTGTTTGTCAGTACCACATTGGCCTCCTCATCAACGTCGAGAGGCGGGCAGACAACATCGTCGATTCGCGTACATCCGATGAATGGCAGCACCGTGTATGTCGCGAACCGGGGTCGGGGCACAGAAGTATTTCAGGGCGAGAGAGTGGCGAATGGTGCCGAAAACACGATCGCGGTGTTCTCGATTGATCCGCAAACCGGCGAGCCGACGCTGATCCAAACGATCGACACCCACAGTATTGCGGTCAGGACGATGGCACTGCCGCCAGACGGGCGAATGTTGATCGCAGCAAACACCTCGCCTGGACGAATTCGTACTCAAGGTCGTTTGGAAACAGTGCCTGCGGCTCTAACCCTGTATGACATCGAGGACGACGGGAGGCTGACGTTCAAGTCCAAGCTTGATATCGACACTCGAGGAGAAACGATGTTTTGGTGCGGGATGGTCCCGTATTGAGCTCAAACCGCTAGGCGAGCGGTCTCCACGCAGATCCTGGCGAGACACTGTGGCTGGCCGACCGTCGACGTGAGAGTGCGCAGTGGACCATAGCGCTCGACAGCAGCCTTATGGATGGCGGCGACCGGCAGTGTGAGGGAGTCGGTTCCGATCGAGAAGCTCACTCACTGCGCCCCTGACCCCCACTGGTCATCAGAGAGCGTCTTCCCCGTCTCAAGCAGCGTCTTGAGGTTACACACGACCGCAGGCCACCCGTCTGTCACGCCACCTTGCATCTCGGAGTTGAGCCCGAGACCACTGTGAGCGATCTTCAACTTTGTGTCCGGACCGAGGGGCGTGAGTTCGAAGGTTACGGTCGAGACCTTCGCCTCGTCGGTCGCGTCGTGCGGGAAGGCCCAGCTGATCACCAGCCGCCGTGGCGCCTCGACCTCGAGCACCTTGCCGACGATGTCGACCCTGGAACTGCCGCCCGAGCTCACGTGCTGCCACGGTGAGCCGACCCTCCAGTCAGATTCATTGGTATGTCCCCAATACAAGCGTGTCATGTCTGGGTCAATCAGTCCGGTCCAGACCTCATCAATGGCGGCGGCGATATAGGACACATATACGAAGTCAGGAGCTCGTTCAGCCATGGTGGGTTTCTTGGTCGTTCTTAGTCGGTTTCGTGAAGCCGGCCAGTACTTCGAGGTGCGGCCGTCACTCAAACTACGTCGAGACGGGAACAGACCGCCAGGCTAAGGCGACCCGTGCGGCCTACTAGGGCACCCAGCGCCTCGCTCGCGCGTAGGACGTCGTCCGCCCGCGTGAGCCTCGTATTGCCCCCAGGCCGCCAGCGACCATGGGAATCTCATGTGGTAGGGGCGACTCGCCTGGTTGCTGCAGAATCGCCTTGATCGGCGGTGCCTCGACCCGTAGGGCTAGCGGATTTCCTCCACCGGTTCTATCCTGAGGACGGCCCCATCAACCTCGTCGGTTGTCAGGTAGAGCAGGCCGTCTGGTCCTTGCTTCACATCCCGAATACGCTGTCCAAGCTGGGTCAGCAGTGTCTGATTTCCACGACTTTGCGGTAGCCCACTTTCACTCAATACGACCCGGTGCAGCTGGCGTGCGCCCAGATTCGAACCTCCCATGGCGCCGATGAAGATATGCCCCTTCCAGGTGGGAAACCGCTCGCCGGTGTAGATAGTCAGCCCGGCCAGCGCCGGTGACGGATTCCAGAACATGAACGGCTCCTCCATCCCGGGAGCCCAGGTGCGCTCTGACAACGTCCCCGACAGACCGCCGAGCTTGTTACCGGTGTAGTCGTAGCCATACGAGACGACCGGCCAGCCGTAGTTGCGTCCGGCGTGAATCCGGTTGAGCTCGTCACCACCCATCGGACCGTTCTCCGTCTCCCAAATCTCACCGGTGTCGGGGTGCACGAACAACCCGAGCGCGTTTCGAATACCGAGGGCGAAGATCTCGGGCCGGTACCCTTCACGCTCAACGAAGGGATTGTCGAAAGGCACGGAGCCGTCTTCGTTGAGCCGTAGGACCTTGCCGGCATGGCTCCCCGGGTCTTGGGCGTCATCGGCGTTCCCGATCCGATGCCGGGTCGGCATCCCGACCGTCATGATGATCTTGCCGTCGCGGCCAAACGCGATGCGCGACCCCGACGTTCCCTGTGCCCAGGCATCGGCCACAAAGATATCTTCCACCGCGGTCAACGCGCTCCCGCCATCGAACCGGGCTCGGGCTAAGGTGACCGTGGCTGCATCCCGCTCACCCTGAAAGTCAGGGTGGGGGTTGTCCACCATCGGCTTCGAATACGTGAAGTAGACCATCCGGTTTGACCGATGGTCCGGGTGAAGCGCAATATCCATCAACCCGGAGTTGACGGCGCCTACATTGATGTCGGGCAGACCCGAGATCGGCTTCGGGTCGAGTAACCCGTCGCGAATGATCCGCAAACGACCCGGTCGCTCCGTGACAAGAATGTCGCCACTCGGAAGAATCGCCAGCGCCCACGGTCGTTCGAGCCCGATGATCGGCACCACGCGGATTTGCTGTCCACCATGTTCGAGGACACGTGGCCCCTCGAGCGGCTCACGCGGCTGCGCAGCACCGGCGACGGGCGCGATGAACAACAGGATCAGGGCCAGACAGGTCGGAGAAATCTTCATAGTATTCACTTCCAAACAAAGACCCCTCAGCGATTCGCGTGATCGCCCTCTGCGCGCTCCTCGGCGCGGGCCCCAGCCAGGATGCCCTCCATGGCGTAGTTTCCTTCGTGACAGGCGTACTCGAAGATCGAGACGCGATCGGTGATCCGGGTCATCGGTCTGACAACAGTCCAGGGCGCCGTAAAGGTTCGCGCGTCGTTAATGGTGAACCGATAGTCGATCGTGTCTTCGTCGATGCGCGTGTATCGCTCCATCAGGTGAAGGGTGTCCCGCGACCCCTGGTAGATCGTCTTTGGATCGAAGTTGGTGGTCTCCACCACCAACGTATTCCCCTCCCAGTGTCCGCGCGAGTCGCCCATCCACTGCTTGACGGGGTCGGGTAGATGCGGACGCCCGTCGAGCGGGATAATGCGCGCCTCGTGGATAAGCTCCTGGAGGACCACCACATAGCCCGGGCTCTGGAAGATCTGGTAGTTGCTGCTATACCAGCTTCCGATACCGTTCCACCCGCGAGAGATACAGCGTGTCCACGGCGTCAGATCGCTATAAATGTCCGGTGACGTAGAGGGTCCTCGGGTGCCGCGTTGAGCGCGCTCAGCCGCGATGCGAGCCTCTGCCTCGGGAGTCCACGCTGGGATACGCCCGTCAGGTGGATCGATGATCAACGACGTACGGGGCAGCGCCGCACCGATATCCCGCCAGAAGGCGTTGTAGTTGCCCACGCTGCCTTCTCTTGGCGGGAGATCAAAGGCGGCCCGGTTGGCGGTTTCGATTGTTTCGGCCTCCTCTTGCGAGAGCGCGTTCCCACTGGACAGCGGGCCTTCGAGGGGTCGCTCGAGCGGGGTCGATGTCTGGCTGTTCCACTGCCCCTGCAGATCCGGATCGCCCCATGGCGTTCGGCCGCCGGTCCATCCGTCGGTGCTTGGGGTTTGGGATTGTCCGGCCACCGACACCGCCGACCACGGCACGAGAGTCCCGATGACGACCACCATACCGACACCGCAACGTTTCATCATCGCCACTCCCTTCTCGATCGGTCGCGCCGGACAGTCGACAAAGCCGAGACAGCCGGTAACACAAAATGGGCCGGGAGCCTTTTCCGGGAGCAAGAACCATCGGACAGACTCCCAACCCCTGTTCGTTAGCGCCACGCAGCAGGACCATCCTCCCACTTGTTATGGGTCAGACGCACGACGTGACGGTCCGACAGACGGATGGCGTGAATCTCCCCATACGGCTGGGGTTGAAAGACGATGCGCGCCACCGGTAGCTCGTCGTTGAGCTTGCCACGCTCGGAGGTAAAGATGACCCATTCGTCGTCCGGTGAGAACTTGGGGTGCATGTCGCGACCTGGGCTGTCGGTGAGTCGCTCGAGCGACCCGGGACTCCCATCGGCCCCCACCTCAAGCAGATACAGCTCATAGTCACCATCACGCAACGACACGAACGCTATACGGTCACCCTTGGACGAGAACGACGGCATCGTGTCGGTCGCCGGGTCCTCGGTCAATCGTCTCGGATTCGTGCCGTCGGCGCTCATCACGTAGATCTCGGCGTTGCCGTCACGCATGCTTCGGAAGACGACCTGTTGGCCGTCTGGTGAGAATGCGGGTATCGCGTCGTTGGCGTCCGAATCCGGCGTCAGGTTGGTCGCTTCGCTCCCATTGGGTCGGCTCCGCCAGATATCGACATCGTCGTTGGGACCGCCAAACGGCATCCCGACGCTAAACGCCAACCACTCCCCGTCTCGCGACCACGAGGGGCTCCACGGAGAATCAGCGCCGCGATAGAAGTCCGTCTCGACGCGGTCAAATACCACACGCTTGTGGGTGCCATCGAGTCTGGTCACGACCAGGCGCGCAAAGCCTTCACTGGTCGCGACCTCTCGAGCGTCCGCGCTCAGGGTCGGGAGATAGCCACGAACCCCGGTCAACGAGACTGTGCGATCGGGTAGCTCGACCGGCCGCGCCGAATGGATGAGGAACGGGCCCGGCACG
>JAYZGM010000106.1:0-17794 GCA_036336225.1 Acidobacteriota bacterium
CGGGCTCGATAGCGGTCTGATGCCGTCATTTTCAACATGCTGGAGAAAGCGCGGGCCTACGAAAATCAC
This sequence comes from Acidobacteriota bacterium, assembly GCA_036336225.1. Taxonomy (GTDB): domain Bacteria; phylum Acidobacteriota; class Vicinamibacteria; order Vicinamibacterales; family UBA8438; genus JAJEEA01. Next base: position 70 of record JAYZGM010000106.1, read on the forward strand.
TTGGCAGATGCCAAGGTGCGTCTCGAGCGTCTCCTCGCGCCGTTCGCGTCGGCACAACCAATTGACCTGCGACCAAGCCGGATCGACGACGGTTTTCGCGGACACGCCCGCTTCTCGGTGAGCGCGGCCAACGGCCATGTGTCGGTCACCGGGGTCGATCCCCTCGTTGGCAGAAGCTCGTGGGAGTCTACGTTGTGGATTCTGCCCGGCTTCGCCCAGCGTCTGGTCAAGATTGTCATCAAGAAGATTGGCCGGGACCACCTGCGGTATCCGGTTCGGGGCTTTGATCTTCGTCTCGGCTGCGGCACGAGTCGAGCGCACGTGGTCGTCGCCGTCGATCGCACTGAACACGTGTCCTTTGCCGGGTGGGCGAAGGACCTGCTCGAGGAGGCTCCCGCCGTCTCGGGCGTCTCAGTCCCCTCCCAGGGGCTTCAGGCAGGAGACGCGCTGATCAGACATCACGTGCTCGGGAAGGACGTCTTCTCTCATCCCCTCGCGTTTTTTCAGACTAACTACTGGTTGACGGAAGCGCTCCTCCGGCACATCGCATCAGTAGTGTCTCGCGAGCGGGCGACCACGCTGCTAGACCTCTATTGTGGCGTCGGCGTGCATTCGCTGCTGGGAGGACATGACTATAGCACCGTGGTGGGGGTGGACTCAGATCGACGCGCGATCGCAGCGGCCAGATACAACGCGAAACACCTCGGGCGGTCGATTACGTACGAACCCATCGCCGCTGAGGGATATCTGCGAGTTTGTCCGGATCGCTACGATGCGGTGATCGTCAATCCCCCTCGTTCCGGGTGCGTTGAGGGGGTCATCGAAGGCGTCGCGCAGAAAATCCCGGATCGTATCTGCCTCGTCTGCTGCTCGGCCGAGGCGCACGCTCGGGACCTTCAACGGTTCCGCAAGCTCGGTTATGAAGCGGCGGAGCATGCCGCATTCGACATGTTCCCGTTCACTGGATACGTGGAGAACGTAACGGTGTTGTTCCCCATCTAGTTCACACCGGCGGTCAGCAGGCATCGGCCATCCTTGCTCGCGGAGACCTCCGCAATCTCGCGGGGGACCGAGCTGGCGTCACCAGAGACAGTTCTTCGAGAGAGACGTGGGTGTTCTGTCACCCCCCCGTAACGTCAGGCGTTACGACGTCCAAGTTCGTGTTTTCCGTTCTCGCACGCCGGGCCCTCGTGCTCTCGCGGCACGAGGGGGACGACTCCCCCAATACGAGCTTGATCGGGGAGTGGCCGAGATCGACACTCCTAGTCCTCCCGAGGGCTCGAGACGAAACTGTCTCGTTGCTGGCGAATCACCCAACCTAACAAATTGGGGATCGGAGACGGGCTCAGAACGCAACTTGACGATACCGTTTAGCGGCGGGACGCTACTGGGTGTCCGAGGCTCGTCCCAATAGAGCGACGCGCGGCTGGGTCGTTGACGTCGTACCATCAAGACACATACGGCCACGCGGCATAGCCCCCCGCGTCAACATGTGACCAGGGCATTGGCACGGTGGATCGGTTGGTTGATTCCCTGAGCGCCTGGCAGATGCCCGTCGTCGACCGCCTCGTCCATCGCGACCTGAACCCGCCCTGTACGGTGAGGAAGCCGAGACCGACAACTCTGATTCCGGGGACAGACGGCACCGTGACTTGCTCACTTCGCAGGCACAACGGATTCGACGTCGTATCCCGCGACGGTGGGCTCTCTCTCCACGGGGATGGGACTGATCGACCCATCCGCAAGGACGACCTCATCGTCGAGGGCGCGCCCGATCGAGTAGCGCTTGCCCCCCATCACCGGACCTCACCGCCGGTTATGGCTGATCGGTCCCTGCACGCCGCTCTTCGGCTCGTGCACCACTCAACATGTTGACCATGCCGTGGTTTCCCTCATGACACGCATATTCGTAGAGCGGAGCCGTCCCGCGGCTCATCGGAAATCGGCCCGTGAACGGTGTCGTCCAAGTCGTCGGGTCATGGACGGTGAACTCATACAGCACCGTCTCAGTGTCTACCCGCGTGAACCGTTCCACGAGGCGCAGGTTGTCCGCCGCCCCCCAGGCCTCAAAGGACGTATTGAAGCTCCCCGTCCGATCGGTGAAGTTCGTGGTCTCCACCACGAGCGTGTCGCCGTCCCAACGCCCACGAGAGCTTCCCATCCACTGACGAACCGAGTCTGGGAGCGGATCACGTTCATCCAATGGAATGACACGCACGTCATGGACCATCTCGTGCAGAATGGCGACATAGCCTGGCGTCTGAAACAGCTGGACGTTGTTGTTGTAACCGCCCGGCAACATGGGTGGCCCTGTGCTGAACCCAAGCAGACACCGCTCAGCGACACCTCTCGCCTCAGGTCCATCCTCATTCAACCCACCGACACGCACCCGAACCGGATACCCACCAGCCGACCGATATGCCTCGGCGCGTGCGACTGCCTCTGGCGTCAACGGAGGCAACTTTCCGTCGGGTGGGTTAACCAACAAAGAAGGCTGGGTCAACGCGGTCGCGCGCGCCCGATCCGTCCAGACCGCCTGACTGTAGCCACCAACCTCGCCGGGCGGGGGTGGCTCGTCACGCGCCAGCGCGTCGGCGTTGCTCTGCTGAGCCACCGTCGCCGCCTCTTCTTCGGTGAGCACGTCTCGTCCCGCGAATTCGTCGGGCCGTTCGAGGGGAGTGAACGTCCAATAGTCCCAGACTCCTTGGAGGTCAGGGTCACCCCACGGGGTCGTCAGACCCGGCGCCGGACTCTGTGCAAACACGGTTCCGAGGAGCAGCGACAGCGTCGCCACGCACCCGATCACGCCAACCATGATTCCCCTCATCCACCTGGTCATGTGTGCCTCCTCGACATCAGTCGCCATCCGATCACATCTTCGCCCGTGAGTCATGGCCCGATGCTCGAGTAACATAGCAGAAATTGTCCCGGACGCTCGTGGCCCGTCATCGATCGGCTGCCTGTCATTTGCGCACATCTTGTCATCTTGAGTCTCGGATCCCATGCACAGCTTACGCCCCGTGACCATTTTCTGGCTTCTCCTGGTTCCGCTGGTCGCTGACGCCCAGCCAAGTGCTCGCCCGTGGCCACAATGCGGAGGCCCAACGCGCGACTTCCACATCGAATCGGTGCCCCTCGCCACCACGTGGCCGGACGCAGGCCCCCCCGAGCTCTGGCGCCGCTCGCTGGGCCGGGGACAGTCGTCCATCGTGGCCGCCCATGACACGCTGGTCACAATGCTGCGCGACGGCGATGACGAAGTGGTCATCGCGCTTGACCCGACAACCGGCGCCACCCGATGGCGTTACGTTTATCCCGCACCATTGGCACGCAACGGGTATGTCGACATCTGGCTCAACGCGGCGGGTCCGGGGCCGTATTCCACGCCCCTCATCGCCGGCCCGCGCGTATTCACCGTCGGTCTTGACGGTCAATTCCATGCTCTGGATCTTGAGACGGGCCAGTTGCACTGGTCCCACGATCTGGTCGAACGATTCGAGTTGGACGTATACAACGCCTTTGCGTCCAGTCCGGTCGCCTTCGGCGAGCTCGTGCTCTTGCCACTCGGAGGGAGTGAACGCGGTGTCGTCGCGTTCGCCGGTGACACCGGGTTGGTCATGTGGGAAAGTGTGCCATTCGCGGTCGCGCCAAGTTCCCCGATGCTCATCGACGTCGACGGGCAAACACAGGTAGTGGTCATGGGCCAACAAGAAGTCGCCGGACTACACCCGGCCGACGGACGGCTGTTGTGGCGGCACCCCCATCCGAATGAGCTCGGTCTGAATCTCAGCATGCCGGTGTGGGGACCCAATAATGACCTCTTCACGTCATCCGGATACGACAGCGGCAGCCGCATGATTCATCTCAGTCAGATCGACGGCCGCACCACCCCGGAAGAGACTTGGCACACAAATCGTTTGCGGATCCACTTCAGCAACGCGCTCCGGATCGGGCCGCTGATACTGGGAAGCAGCGGTGATTTCGGACCCGCCTTTCTCACCGCGATCGAGGCCGAGACGGGGAACGAGCGGTGGCGCGACCGACGGTTCGCGCGGGCGCATATGCTCTATGCGGACGACAAACTCATCATCTCCGACGAGGACGGTCAGCTCGCGCTCGCCTCGCTCACCGACGAGGGGCTGGAGGTGCTCGCGGAAGCCCAACTCCTGGAGGCAATCGCATGGACGGCGCCGACGTTGGTCGACGGGGTGCTCTACGCGCGCGACCACGAATCGATCGTCGCCCTGGATCTCAAGCGGTAGAATGGGCCCGGTCTACCCGTCGGGGTGGGCCCGCGAGGAGGAGTTGGACAACAAATCTAGACGAATCGCGCGAGCTGGCCACGTTGGTGCAGCAGCGCCTGCCCCGAGACATCCGCACGCTGTATCCCTAGGCGGAGGACCTTGGTGTCAAGCAGACACCGTTCGACGTGCTTGGTGGCGCCAATATGCCCAGCGTCCTGGCCGAGGTCTCATTTCTGACAAACAAGATGGAGGTCGCGTGGCTCGCGAGCGACTCCTGTCAGGACCGGGTCCCAGACGCGCTGACACAGGCCATTCTCGAGTATCAGTGGACCCTCACGCCATCGGACCCAGTCCCTGGCGAACTAGTAAGCTCCGCCTCAAGCCGACGAGTATCTGGCGCGCTTCACTCGCTGACCGTCTTCAGTGGCCCCACACCCCCGGCCAGCGTGTAGACTCCACGCTCCATCGAGGTTGCATAGCCTTCGGCGACCAGCGCTCGATTCCCCAGTCCGGCCTCGGGGCGAGACAGTCCGGTCACCCGGGCCAACTCGCCGGGTATCGTCATCCCAGCGCTGGCGAGGAAACAGCGGGCGATCTCGCGAAGCGCCGTCTTGCGGGGCGTCCGCTGGTTCAGCTCCGTCGGGAAGCGCCCTGCGCCGAGGGTCCAAATGTAGGTAAACCTCGGTTGGTAGACGACCTGGCTCGGTACGAGAATCATGGCGGCTTGCAGCTCGTCCACGGCCCGCGCAAACGCGAGGCGGTCGGTGACCCCTGAGTCAGCCCGCAGGTCCGCAGTGCCCAGCTCCCATTCCTTGCGTAGCACACGGAGAAGTGCGCGGGCATCCGGGCTGATCCGCTGTCGTTCGCTCGACCGCCGCACTCCCCAGACTGCATGAAAATGGGGGACCATCCGCGGCGCCAGGAACGTCGCGCGGCCACGGGCCAGTTACCTTGCCGCGTCGCATCACATCGTCCTTCAGCTGCCACGTATGCGACGACTCCGGGTCCTTCTGCACATTGCGTGGCTTGATGGCGTCACGCCGCCCACACACGGCCACGAAGAGTGATGGTCCCGGTCGGCGAACATCCGTCAAACAGCCGGCAAAGCCAACTTCCTCGACGAAGGCCTCGGCGTCCAGCGGGGTCTCGACACGCCGTGTTTCTTCGCGACGCCAATGTGCGTCGCGGTATTCTTCAATCTGTTCAGGAACTTGCGACCGTGGTCTCATGCGGAGGACAGTGAGTGAGGAAAAGGATACCGCGTTCTGTCATCCATCGCCGTTTCCCCAATGGGAGTCTCCAGGATGAGCCCAGCACGGGCCCACATTTTTGAGGAGGTGGCCGATGTCTGCCAACGATGAAACGCGCGACCGTGGTCGGTCCACGCTCGACCGGGAAGTGCCCGAGACAGATGGCCCGTCCACCGACGCACTCGAGGAGAAGGACTTTGCCCAAATGCTGGCAGAGTCCGGTGAGCCGCGCTCCTATCACGTTGGCGAGACGGTCGAGGGAACCATCGTCGCCGTCGGGCAGGATGTGGCCTTTGTGGACGTCGGCGGAAAGGGAGAGGCAACGATCGATCTGACGGAGCTTGGTGACCCGGCGGACCCAGGTGCGGCTGTCGAGCCACATATCGGCGACCGCCTCAGAGCGGTCGTCGTCTCGACGGCGGGCGGGCTGACCCTCTCGCACCGGCTCGCCCGGGGCGCCGCCTCGAGAGAACAACTGCACGAGGCGTTTCGGTCCGGATTGCCCGTAGAAGGGCGCGTCGAGACGTCGATCAAAGGTGGGTATGAGGTGCGTATGGGCGGGGAGCGTGCATTCTGCCCCATCTCACAGATTGACGCGGTCTACACACCCGATGCCTCGGTGCACGAAGGCCAGGACTACACGTTTCGGATCATCGAGCTCAAGGATGACGGCAAGAACCTAGTTGTCTCCCGGCGCGTACTCCTGGAGGAAGCTGAGCGGGAACGCGCTGACGAGGTAAGGGCTACCATCATCCCGGGCGCCGAGCTTCCAGGTCGTGCGGTGTCGGTGAAGTCCTATGGCGCCTTTATCGATCTCGGGGGCGAGATCCAAGGTTTGTTACACGTGTCGGACATGGGCTGGTCCCACGTCTCTAAGCCCACAGAGGTCGTGCAGCTCGGCGACAAGCTCACCGTCAAAGTGCTCCAGGTGGATGACGAGCACGGGAAGATTTCCTTGGGGCTCAAACAGCTCCAGCCGGATCCGTGGTCAAGGGTGCAAGAGAGGTATCTGGTCGGCCAGACGGTGGAAGGACGGGTCACGCGTCTGACCGAGTTCGGGGCCTTTGTTGAGCTCGAGCCCGGAGTCGAAGCCCTCGCCCATGTCTCGACCTTCCCCCCCACCGGTCGACGTGACGGCTGGAAGGAGGATGTGAAGCCAGGGGGCGCCGTCATGGTCGAGGTCCTGAGTGTGCAGGTCGAGCGCAAACGGATCGGTATCGCGATCGTCGCCGAGGACGTGGCGGAAGCCCGCCGCGGAACCACTGGGGACACACCACCGTCGCCCACCCGAACGTCGATCACCGCTGGCGCGCGTCTCATCGGAAAAGTCGAGCGGCTCGAGCCCTATGGCGTATTCGTGTTTCTGGCCCCTGGCCGGACTGGCCTCATGCCCATCGAGGAAACCGGATTGGAGAGGGACGGCGACCTTCGCAAGGCGTTCCCGATAGGAAGCGACGTAGACGTCATCGTCTTGGAGATGGACTCGGAGGGGCGACGCATTCGCCTCAGTCACCGCGAGGCCCTCGCGGCCGAGGAGACACGGGCGGTCAGAGAGTACAGCAAGGGTCAGGAGCAGCAGCCGACCGAGAGCTTGGGGACCCTGGCAGACAAGCTCCGCGCCGCAATGCAGCAACCAAAAGCCTAGCCACTAGTGTCCTGTAACCGTGGTTCGCCGCAAACTACATTTACGGGACACTAGGCGACCCTGGCCTGTCTCAGCAGGAACGCATACTGCAAGGCGGTTTCTCGATAACGACGATACCGTCCAGACACTCCGCCGTGCCCCGCATCCATGTTGGTCTTGAGCAACAACGGACGGGTGTCCGTCTTTCGGGCTCGCAGCTTGGCCACCCACTTCGCGGGCTCCCAGTACTGCACTTGTGAGTCGTGTAGGCCCGCGAGCACCAAGAGACTCGGGTAGTCTTTCGCCTCGATGTTGTCATACGGAGAGTAACGCAGAATGTCCGCAAACGCCTCCGGCTCGTGTGGATTCCCCCACTCGTCATATTCCCCAGTCGTCAGTGGAATCGTGTCGTCGAACATCGTCGTGACGACGTCGACAAACGGCACTTGCGCGACTGCCCCCGCGAAGAGGTCCGGGCGCATGTTCAGCACGGCCCCGACCAGCAGTCCCCCGGCGCTCCCGCCCATGGCGAACAAGCGGTCCCGACTCGTGTGACCGGTCTCGACCAGGTACTCGGCGCACGCGACAAAGTCACCAAACGTATTCTGTTTGCGACCCAACCGACCCGCGTCATACCACCGACGCCCGAGCTCCTGCCCACCACGGACGTGCGCAATGGCATACACAAATCCCCGGTCGAGCAAGCTCAGTCTCGCCGAGTTGAAGGCCGGGTCGATCGAGATCCCGTAGGCGCCGTATCCATACAGCAACAACGGCGCGGAGCCGTCCCGCGGCGTGTCGACCTTGGTCACCAACGAAATCGGAATCGACTCACCGTCCGGCGCGGTCGCGGTCAACCGCGCCGATACATAGTCCGATGACGTGAAGTCACCGAGCACCTTGTCTTGTTTGAGCAAGGTCCGCCGGCGGTCGACCATGTCGTAGTCATAGATGGACCGTGGCGTCGTCAACGACTCATAGCTGAACCGCAATACGTGTGTTTCCGCCTCCCAGTTGTTCGAAAGATACGTGCCATATACCGAATCATCGAACTCGATGATATGCGCCTGGTCACCGTCCCACGGGCGCACGTGTAACTGACTCAATCCTTGATGCCGCTCCTCGAGTACGAGATGCGCTCGAAACAGCTCGAATGCCGCGAGCAGCACATCATCGCGGTGTGGAACCAGCTCCCGCCACTGGGTTGGCGAGAGCTGTCCAACATCGGCCTCCATTAATCGGAAGTTGCGGGCCTGGTCATTCGTGCGCACGTAGAAACGGTCGCGGTAATGGTCGATGTGATACTCGTGGTCGCGCTGACGTGGAGAAAAAATCTCGAAGGTTCCGTGAGGTCGAGCGGCATCGAGATACCGATACTCGGTTGATACGGTCTGATAACAAGCTATCAACAGATACCGCTTCGAACGTGTCTTGCCGATCTCACAGGTGAATGTCTCGTCCGTCTCCTCATAGACCAGGACGTCGTCGGTCTGAGGCGTTCCCAAGACATGACGATAGACCTGATACCACCGAAGCGTGGCTGGGTGCTGTCGTGTGTAGAAAAGTGTCTGGCTGTCGTTGGCCCACACCAGATTGCCGGTGACGTCGGCGAGCCCGTCATCGAGCACGCGACCCGTCGCAATCTCGATGACACGCACCAGGTGAACGCGTCGGCCCTCGAAGTCAACGGCATAGGCAAGACGGTGCCCGTCCGGGCTCACCTCCCGACCGGACACCTGGCAGAAGTCATGCCCTGTCGCCAACACATTAACGTCGAGGAGCACCTGTTCGGTTGACGCGGAAGTCGCGTCGACCGGCTCACGGCAGTAGATCGGATACTCGCGTCCGTCCTCGTAGCGGGTGTAATAGCAGAAGGCCCCGTCGCGATACGGCACCGACATGTCCGTCTGCTGGATCCGGTTCTTGATCTCCGAGAACAGCCGGTCCTGTAGCGCCGCAGTCTGCGACATGACCGCCTCGGTGTAGGCGTTCTCTTCTTCAAGATAGGCGATGACCGCGGGGTCGTTTCGGTCTCGCAACCAGTGATAGTCATCCACCCGGACTACGCCATGCTGCTCGTGACGGGTCGGTGACACACGAGCCCGAGGAATCGCCGCGGCCCGGCTCGACAACGGCGCCGTCACGGGGTCTTCACCGGTGGCGCGGGGCGCGACGGCAACCGACGGGGCTCTTCCCGAATCATGCGGGTAATCTCAACGATGGCGCGCTCCAACTGGGGGTCGCCACCGGCGATGACCGACTTCGGGTCGTTCTCCACCTCGATATCCGGCTCCACCCCATAGCCCTCGATCACCCAATTCCCGTCGCGATCGTTGGTGCCAAACTCCGGCACATTCACCGTCCCACCATCGATCAACGGTCCGCGATTCGTGATCCCGACCACCCCACCCCAAGACCGTTTTCCGATCAAGGGCCCCAACCCGGCTTCTTTAAACCGATACGGGAAAATGTCACCATCCGACGCCGAGTCCTCGTCCAGAATGCACACCAAATGACCGGCAAAAACCGTGGTGGGGTAGGTCCCAACGGAGTCTTGCGTGCGCGAGAAGCGGGTGCCAAGCACCTCCCGACTCAACCGTTCGATGAGCATCGCCGACACGTTGCCACCACCGTTACCACGCACGTCAATGATCAACCCGTCTTTACGAATTTGACCATAGAAGTACTTGATGAACTCTTGGATTCCACTAGCCCCCATGTCAGGGATGTGCAAATACCCCACTCGACCGTCCGTGGCTTCCTCCACCTTGAGACGGTTCTCGGTCACGCCATCCAGGTATCGGAGGTTGACCTCACTCGTGATCGGCCGGATCGTGACCTCACGCGCCCCATCAAACGTGGGGGTGTCGTTCAACGTCAGCCGGACTGGACGGTCTGACTTGAAACGCAGGAGACGGTAGGGATTGTCCTCGGCGACGAGCTCTTCCCCGTCGACGGCCAACACATAGTCACTCACTCGAGCCTCCACACCAACCTCGGTCAGTGGCGCCCGATAACGCGGCTCTTCGTTGTGCCCCTCGAAGATCGTGACCAGCTGATAACGATCGGCTTGACGGTCGAGCTCGAACACCGCCCCCGGCAACGCGACATCAGGTCGTTCCGGTGTCTCCCAATCTCCACCGGCAATATAAGCATGGCCCACGTTGAGCTCAGCCACCATCTCGCCAATGACGTAGTTCAAATCGGAACGATGAGCAACATGCTCGAGCCAGGGCCGATACTGACCACGGAGCGCGGCCCAATCGTAGCCGTGCATGTTGTCCACATAGAAGAAATCGCGAAACCGCCGCCACACCTCGTCAAAGATCTGCTCCCATTCTTCCGCTGGAACCCGATCGACCATCAGACCAGCCGTGGAAACGGTCTGTGCATCGCCACTTCCGGAGGCGGCATGGAGCTCATACCGCCCTCTGGTCATCACCAGAACCTTCTCGCGATCGTGTGATACCACGTAGCCGTTCGCGTTCGACGCGAGCGTGCTGGTATCACGGTCGTCGAATGAGAAGGTCTGAATCTCGGTCGGGACATCCCCGCCACGACCATAGAACGGGGCCCCCGTCCGGATAAAAAACACGCGGCCCTGACCGGCGCTCAACCCCACGTAGTTGTCGAACGCGACCGGCAGCCGGACCACTCGTCTCGCAAGACCGTCGAAATCGATGTCGATCGATGATTCCTCGTTGTTGGTATCGCCGACGTCGTCATCCGAGTCCGCGTCCTTTTCCGTGTCGTTCTGCTCGTCCGAATCAACCACCGTGACCTCATCACTCTCCGGCGGAAGGGGATGCGCGACGTCCTTGCGCAGAGCCAGCGCGTAGATCCCGGTTTCGCGATCCACGAGGTAGTTCCACTCGAACGACCCGAGTTGCGGCGTAAACGAGCGATCGGACAAATAGTAGAGATACTCGCCATCCGGATCCCAGGCCGGGTTCCATTCATTAAACAAGTCGCTCGTGACCTCGTGCAAGATCCCGTCAGCACGACTCCAGATGAGGATCGAGCGAAAACCGGTCTCCTTCGTCAGCGAGAAGGCCAGATAGCCTCCGTGCGGTGACCAGACATAATCGAGCAACTGCCCGTTCGCCTCGTCGACGACCAACGTCAACTCCTTCGACGCCACCTCGAGCACATAAAGCTTGCCATCCTTGTCGCTGAACGCGAGCCGTTCATTGTCCGGCGACCAGACCGGCGCGTATCGCATCGCTTCCCCACCGGCGGTGAGCTGCTCAGCCTCACCCGACCCGTCCTGGGGCATCACGTAGATCTCATCCTCGCCGTCGCGGTCCGACACAAAGGCGATCCGGCTTCCGTCCGGAGACCAGCGAGCCCACTTATCGTGCGCATCGGAGCTCCGAGTCAGATTTCTCGTCGGGCCGTTCTCAATGGGAGCGGTGAAGATATCTCCCCGAGCCACGAACAGCGCCCGTTCCCCTTTCGGACTCAGCTCAACGTCCTCGATCTGTCGTGCCGCAGATACCCGCGCCGGCCGCATCGCCACCCCGTCGCTCGGGACCACGATCTGGATCGGGCGTGATTGCCCGGTGCCGATCGTAAACAGCTGGAGCTCACCGTTGAGTTCATAGACGATCTGATTGCGGCCGTCGTCGCCAGGCCATCGCACGTCCCACGCGGTACTGTTTGTCAGCGGTCTCGTGTCGCGGCTTCCAAGATCGTATGCGTAGAGATTCAGAGTGCCTGTCCGGTCCGACGTGAAATAGATGGTGTCGTCGATCCACATCGGGTCCCGGTCCGCCCGCGGATGGTCGGTTACCGGCTGGACATCGTAGGTCTCCCGATCAAAAACAAACAGCTCCTGCGCCCATCCACCTTCGTAACGCTTCCACGTGCGAAAATCCCGAAACAGTGGTGAATACACCACGCGAGTGCCGTCTGGGGACAGATCTCCGGCACCGGACTCGGGCATCGGCAGTGGTGTGGGCAAGCCACCCTCGGTCGAGACAAGAAAGAGCCGGCTGTCTGAAAGCCCCGTGCTATAGCGAAGCGAACGGAACAAGATGGAGCGCCCGTCCGGGGTCCAGTCATACACCTGGTTGTCGTAGCCCCACCGTGGCGCCAGAGGCCCCCGCGCCGGGTACCAGGTCAGCTGTCGTGGTACTCCACCCGTTGCGGGCACAACATATACCTGCTCGTCGCCGTCGTATTGCCCGGTGAACGCGACCCATTGACCGTCGGGAGAGAACTTGGGAAACACCTCTAACCCGGGATGGGCGGTCAGACGGGTTGCCGTCCCACCCTCGGTCGCGGCCGTCCACAGATCGCCTGCGTAGACGAAGACCACCCGGTCCTCGTGGACGTCGGGGAATCGCAAGAGCTTGGTCTGGGACGTGGCTGGAGTCACAGCCGCACCAAGCAGAACACCGACCACCACGAAGTGTCGAAACACAGACATCAGGATTCTCCCGGATATGGCAGATACGAGCGGGTCAGCGGGCCATTCGCTCGCGTCTAGCCGTCCCCCACGGGGTTTCACCACGGGCGGCTAGCGCACAGTGGACACGCAGGGTCGTAAAGGACGCACGTTATCAACAGTGGTTCGGAATGTGAGTGCTAGTGTCCTGTTCGACAGGACACTAGACCGATTAGACGGCGGCGCGGCCGCGTCGGTCTGGACGGATCCGTACGCGGCAAGGTTCGGGTTAGGCGCCTACTCGGATCTCAAGGCGGCCAACAACGGTGACCGAACCGCGACCACCGTCGCGGCAAGCGACGAGACAAGACCCGCCAGCGCGACACCGACCAGCAGACCCGCCAACGACATCACAGGGAACTGACCGCCCCGTTCGATCCAGGCTGGCGCAATCGCGACCACCGCACAGACCGTACCGGTACCGAGGCCACCAAACAGCAGCAGACCGTTCTCGACGAGCACCATCAACGAGACATGTTTTGTGTCGTAGCCGACCGCCCGCAGGAGCGCGAGCTCTCGACGCCGCTCCAAGACGTTGCGGAGCAGCACGGCTCCCAACCCCAGCGTTCCCAACAGCAGCCCGAGCGCACCAAGCGTCTGAAACGTCGCCAGGTAGGTATTGTTCACACGATGAAAGGCGGCCAATCGCTCCTCGGCCGACGTCACGTCAAAGCCATAGTCGGACAACCGGTCTTCGAGCGCGGCGGTCGCGTCGTCGTGCCGGTCATCAGGCGTATCGACGAGAAACACCCGGTATCCCTCATGCTCTGGAAACAGGTCCACGAACGCGCGCTCGCCAATGATGATTTCTCGTTGAAAAATACTGTCGGTCAATGCCGCCACGATTCGGAGTCGAATGGGGTTGTCACTCTCAGGGTTGATCACAAAATCGTCGCCCACCGAGAGGTGCAGAGCGTAGGCCAACGAGGTAGCGTCGGCGATGGCCGGGACCGCGCCATCCTCAAACACCCGATCGAGCAACCGCCATGGATTCGCCGACTCTTCCTCGGTCTCCGCCAGGGTCGCCCCGAACCCAAACCGCCCCTCGGCCACAAACGCCGGTTCGGGCGCAAGCAATCGCGGGTTCTTGGCCTGATACAGGTTCAAACAGCTGGTGTCTTCCCCGGGTCGCAACCGAAATCGTGCATAGAAAATGTCTTCAAACACCCCGTCATCGAACGACGAGACGCCCAGCTCGGTCCTCCCGTCCTCCGTTGAGAGGTCAAGCACAATCGGGATCAGCGACTCGGCCAGCAAAGGATATCCACCAGTGCCGGATGTCCGATCGTCAGGCGACCCCGCGCCCTCGAGATGAAACGCGTCAACGGCGACAATGATGAACGACGCAAACGCGATGAGCGTGATGCACAGCACCGAGCGACCGGGCCGGATCGTCGCGTTTCTCAGCCCCACCTGCGACACGGACCAGGTCGACGGAACCGCAATCCCGTGAGGGTTCTGTCGCCCCAGCCAGACCCATGACTGGGTCAACAACGCGCCAAGTCGCAAAAGACCGGCCCCAAAGAAACCGGCCGTATCGCCCAGCACGTCGGCTAGCGTGGCAACCAGCACGAGCGCGGCCAACAACCCGAGGACGATCGGCGCATACCGGGCCCGCACCCCGGTCGAGGACATCGCCGTCACGCCGGTGTCCTCCAGTGCCGACCCGCTGATGAGCTCCCGTGGCGTCGCGTTCGCCACCGCGCGCAAGCTCCAGGCGATAGACAAGACGGCGGCACCGATCCCCCCCACAATGCCGCCACCGAGCGCAAGGGGTGATACGTGCAACACCAGAAGCGTGGTCCCCACTGCGTCGACCCACCACGTGCGAAGCCCCCACATAATCAGCTCCGCGTAGGCAACCGCCCCACCCGCCCCGAGCACCCCGCCGGCCAGGGACAGGACGAGCGCTTCGCCCCAAAACAACCGTCGCACCATCCGCTCGTCAAATCCAAGCGCCCGCAGTGCGCCGATCTCCCGGAGCCGTTGCTCGATCCCGAGACGAAAGAACAGGCTGGCCAACAGTAACGCGGCCACGACAAGAAAGAAGCTGAAGTAGGTGAAATACTCACCAAAATCGGTGACGCCCCGCGACGCCTCGAGGGCCAGCGACCGCGCCGGATACACGACAAACCCGGCCGCAACCGGGTCGAGTGTGGCACGTAGCGTCGCGTTGAACTCGGTCTCCACGTCAACGGAGACACCACCCGGTGACGCCACACGCAACGAGGTCACTTGCCCCCATCTCGACCGCCACAATGCTTGTCCGTCGGCCAGCGATATGAACCCCTTGGCCGCGGTGCGATACTCGTCCCAGTAGTCCTCGTCTTTCGGACGCACCAACTCGAGATCGATCGGAAACGGGGGGTCCCAGTCCGAGACGTCGGTCGCTTCAGTGATGCCGGGGTAGTCAGGGGCAAAATCCTGATCAGCGGCGAGTCCCTCGAGAGGTAACACACCGGCTACATGGAACTGGGCTTCCTCCGTCAGCAACGCCCCGGCCTCTTCCCACAGGTAGTACTGAACCGTCACCACATCGCCCGGGGCGGCGTCGAGATCATCGGCAGTCCAGTCATTCAACCAAATTGCAGGTAGCCGGTCGGGATTGCCACCTGGAGCAACCGGGTCAACCCCAAGCGTCTCCACGTCGAGCGCGGTAATGAGCGAATACGGGGTAACCTGATCGCCCAGCCGAATCTCATTGGCCAGATACGTCAGAATCGGTTGTTCGCCCAGCCCCGCCTCGGACGCCGCGGTCCCCACACCGGCCACGACGTCATCGCTCAACAGACCAGCCGCCGATTCCACGACGAGCGTGTTCGGCCCAGAAAGCCGGCGGACACCAAGCCCCAGGTCTTCGATCGCGGTCGCCTCACGCAGTGCCGCCTCAATCGTCGCAACCCCGTTTGAGGGATTGATCGCCGCCTCATCGACTCCGCCCAAAAGAAGGGTGTTCGCGTTCTGCTCGATACCCAGGTCGCGTTGCATCCGACCGAGGTTGAGAAACACGGCCCGCGAGAATCCCTGCTGGGGTCGAAACGAGAACTCACCGAGCAGCTCGGGAGCTAATACGTCTTGGATCCGCAGACGCATCGTTCGACCGAGATCGTCGCGTCGACCATGAAGCGAGCTCACCGGAATAGCCGATGGTTTTTGCACCCGCACCAGAAGTGTCTCGTCCACCGTCCCGCCCAGCTCGCGGGCGAGCCCCTGGCTCACCAAGACCGCGCCCGCCTCCGGGACACGGCCTTGCGCGTCAACACCATGAAACGCCCAGAACCGCTCATCCACCCCATAGACCTGGATGCCACCGGCGCGACGTCGGCTGTCTTGGTGAGTCGCAAAGCCTTCGAGCGCGATCATCGGCGCCACGCGGGCGGCGTCGCCTAGCACAGTGGAGGACAAGAGCCCCTCGGCCAGCGCCTCTCGAAAAAACACACCTGACGTCACCACATGATCGACCCGGCCGAGTCGTTGGAGCGCGAGGTCACGCAGACTCGCGCGCACTGACGCGCCCACCAGCAGCGCACCCGCCAAGACAGACACCGCAACCGCCACCCCGGCGACAACGGCTAGGTTCGTTCGCCAAAAATGCAGCAGCCCCCGGCGCAGGAGTATCGCTTTGGTCATGACGTCTTCTAGTTCTTCTGCTCGAGCCGTTCGCCAACGAGCTCGAACCGAATCGGACACCTGGCCGCCAGCTCGACGTTGTGAGTGACCACGACCAGTATGGTCTCCTGTTGCCCATGCAGATCAAACAGCATGTCAGCGACCACCTCGCCCGCGGCACGGTCGAGGTTACCCGTTGGTTCGTCACACAGCAGGAGAGGCGGTTGGCAGATAAGCGCCCGCGCCAAGGCCACCCGCTGACGCTCGCCCCCGGAGAGCTCCGAAGGACGATGGTCGAGACGGTCCGCTAACCCCACCCGTTTGAGGAGCTCCCGCGCCCGGATGTGTGTCTCGTTCGTCGTCGCCCCGACAAGGGTGGGCACCAGGACATTTTCGAGCACGGTGCACTGCGGGAGCAGTAGATGATCCTGAAAGACAAACCCGACGCGTTGGTTACGAAATACGGCGAGCTCGTCAGGGGGCAGGGCGAATGGGTCGACGCCGTCCAGCGTCACGCCCCCGCTCGTAGGTGGTTCAAGCGCCCCGAGGACGTAGAGCAGTGTGCTCTTGCCGCTGCCTGACGGTCCGACGATTGATGCCGCGTCCCCTCGACGCAACGTGAGGCCGACCTCCGAGAGGATATCGAGCAGTCCACGGGGCGTCGGGTAGGACTTCGCGAGATTCGTAACTTCGAGCAACTCGGACCTCTGGCGTGGCGAAGCCCGTCCGACGCTCAGGGCCAGCGGCCCCTTAGGACGCCTGTTGAAACGCCCGTGGACGGAACAGGAAGTCCACGATATTGCCTTCGTGCGGCTGGAGCCAGTTCAACTTTGTCGTGGGCACCGGGCCAATATTGAGACGATCGATGTTCCGAGCATCGAGCAGCGCACGTGTAAAGGCCGGATCCTCGGTGAGCCCGGTGGCCACCAGGGTGGTCCCGATTGACCCGATCATCTTATCCTGCGGACACTCGACAACCGTGACAAACGGATACATGTACTCTTTTTTTGACATCGCCACATCCGGTGACGTGCAGTGCATCACGGTCGGACGGAGATAGTCGCAACGCTCGCGCGACACGAGGCGGCCTCCGTCCTGATACTTCGCTGACACTTCTTCGACGCCGGCTTCCTTGAGCGCGTTATCGATGTCACCGGAAATCGCCGCGGCCTGACCCGGCACCGTAAAGGCGGCCAGCTCCGCCTTGGCATCCTCCGGAGGAAGCGGCGCAATGGGCCCCAGCCGAGCCGCGATTGCCTCAGCGATCTCGCGAGTATGACGAGGTGCCCAGACACCCGAACAGTTGATACACCCCCGGCCGCTATTGATCGCGACGCTCTCGACCATCAGATCCAGATACTGTTCCCAATCATCGACCTTGTCTTCGCCGATGAGGATCTTGCTAAAACCAGGGCCATGCACCTGAACTCCGGGGTTGGCCGCATATTGCTCGACCGTGGCGGTACCACCAAAAATCAGACTCCGCGGGCTATTGTTCAGCACGGCGGCCCCAACCTCACCCAACCCCGGATAGAGCGCGATCGCCTCG
>JAYZGM010000107.1:0-14362 GCA_036336225.1 Acidobacteriota bacterium
GGCCACGTGCCCGTGTGACCGCATGCCAGGTTGATATCTGTTCGGCACAGAAAGTGATGAACGGGTCGCCGACTGGAACTTTGCCAACGCCGTGCCGTTGTGTCAGATCCAAATCCGAACTGGACTCCTTCCCCACTCCATCAACCTTAACTGCATGTCGACCGGCGCCACAGACTTGTATCTGAGTTGCTCGGAGTGCGATGGCAAGCGGTGGTCGGCCGCCGCGGTGAAAGACGGCCGCGCGCGAATTCGCCTCATCGATACGGTGTATCCGGTCGCTCTCACCCGTGTGCAGGATCCCGCCGAGCTTGACCGGGCCTGGAGCGCCCGGCTGGCAAAACTCCAGCAGTTTGGGACACCGGACAACCCCGCCGCCCCGGTTGGGACACCACGACCCGACGGTTGGTGGAACCTTCGCGTCATGTCACGTGTGTGAGACGCACCGGCTCGAGACGCTGGTGATGGCGCGGGCCCTCATGCGTGCGGCTGCTGGGTCGCGGTCGCACGGTCGATGATCGACAAGATCGTAGATGCCACGAGGAGGTAGCTTCCGAAAAGCGCGGCCGTCGCCAGCACGGACGGGAGGCCGCTCGGGAGTACCAGCCGCGACCCGGCCACGAAAAACGGCGGCACGAAGTACAGCACCCCATTCCAACGTCCGATGCTACTCATCCGCAAACGTTTCTGACGATAGATCCAAAACGAATCCAACACGTATTGGGTGAACGCGATCGGGATGAGGATGGGAAGCGCCCACGGCACCATCCCGACCGCGGCCGCGCCAGATAGCCCAGCCGTTACAAACAGGCAGTCGGTACCATGGTCGAAGAGCTGGCCCCCGGGCGACGCGGTGCCTCGGCTCCGCGCGACCTTGCCATCGACGTAGTCGGTGAGCGCGGCCATCGTCAGGAGGACAAACAGCGCCCAAGCGTCCGTCAGCCCCGGCCGAGCCAGAGCGAGCGCCACTGGTCCCGCAAGAAGTAGCCGAACACTGGTGAGTACATGCGCCATACGCGCTGGCGTAACAGACCCAGGGCCTCACCCAAACAGCTCGCGTTGGGCCCGACGCCAGAACGCCACTCCGATGAGTGCGTTGAACAGAATGAAAAAGTTGTGCTGCACAAAGCCGAACGCCGCCATCTGGCCTTCGTTCTCGGGAAACAGGATCACCCAAAACGTGATGGCGGCCGCCCGCATCGGGGTCGGGACCGCCGCCGCAAAGAAGATGACCGGCAGATAGCCAAGCAGCGACAGAAACGAAGCGTCGACCCCAAACAGGTTGAGCGCGATGGTGTACACGACTACGGCCGCGAGCAAGGCCGGCGAACGGAGGACCAGAAACAGCGCGTAGTGCTTGAGTGTAGCGATGTTAAACGCGTGCAAAATCCGTTTATGACGAAGACCGTTCTGCGGCAGCAGGGTGCCTTGAAAATACAGGACCCAAACGGTCAAGACCCCCGCCGCCACCACCGCAAGATACGGAATGAGCCCGAACACGTCGGGCAACGTGGCGCGACTGAAAACAAATCCAACCGTGGCCCAGATCAGCAGATAGAACACTTCGCAGAACATGATGAAGAGCATCACGGACCCGACTTCCCACCCCGGCACCTGGTCTCGCCGGTTCAGGTAGTAGGCCATGGCCCCTTTTCCGATCTGCTCGTTGAAGACCGAGATGATGTAGGCGCTCGCACGGATCGGTAAGATGTCCTGGAACCGGATCGGCTTGATGAACCACCCCAGTGCTTTCGTCACGACAAGGGTGTCCACGAGAAAATAGAACCCAGAGTAAGCCACCATCAACGCCGCCCAAGACAGCCACTGGACATTGGCAAAGACCTGTCCCATATAGGCGGTGAGCGAGAGCCCCTCTCGAGCCGCGGCGCCGTTCAGGCGAAAATACAGATAGGCGAAGCAGGCGACGCTCAGCGTCAGGAACACGAGCCGCCCCAGGCCCCCCCGCTTTCCCAGGGATGACGACGTGCCGTTCTGGACATTGTCGTCTCGTCCGATATCAGGAATCGGGTCGTCCGCGCCCGGTAGTGGGTCCTGTGCCGTCATGATGCGCGCTCCACGAGTCGGGCTAGCGTGTCCGAAAGCGACGTAAGATCAATTCCCAAATCGGCGTCGGCATTCTGACGGACCGTCTCATCGGATGTGATGACGTCGATCACCGCGGAGGTCATCCCCCCGGTTCGGAACACTCCCGCCAGCGAAGCCGCCAGTTTCGCGAGCCAGATAGGGGTGGACCGTATCGAGACCTCATGACCAAGCAGCTGACCGGTTCGCCGCACGAGATCGCGGTACGTCACCGTGGTTGGGCCGACCAGTTCGTATGTGGTCACACCGTCCACCCGGAGCCGGCAGCACGACAAGATGGCACGGCACAGGTCGTCGACGTCGAGCGGGCGCAAGGAGTGCGCTCCGCCACCGAGCATCCGGACCGAGGGCTGCCCCGCCACCCGCAGCAGCGCGTGTCCACCCGCCGTGTCCGGACCCAGCAAGAGCGGTGTGCGAATGACCGTCGTGGTGAGACCCGATGCCGCCACCACCTGCTCCGCCTCACCCTTTGATCGGAAGTATCCGTTGCTGGCCTCCATCTCAGCGCCGATGGAGCTGATGAGTACAACATGACTCACCCCCGCCTCGGTGGCCGCCTCGACAACCGCGCGTGTCGTCTCGACATTCCCCGCCGCATAGCTCGTAGTGGCGCTCTCGAACAGGATGCCGGCTAGATGCACGACAACGCCGACGCCGTCGAGCGCCGCGGTCAAGCCGGCCCGATTGTCATACCCCGTCACCGTCGGGACAATGTTTGGCATGCTCGGCAGATCGGCCACGGCCGCCGACCGTCGCACGATGGCGACAGCACTCAGCGCCTCGTGACTCGCCACCTGTCCCAACAACGCCTTACCGACGGCGCTGTTGGCGCCAGTGATTGCGATCCGCATGATTCGTGAGAACGCTACGAGAGGTCACTCAGAATGGACCGGGTGTCCGACCATGAGTCGCCGAAACACGGAAGAGCACGTTGGCACAATTATGCCATCATGGCGCGCACTCAGATACAGCTGACCAAAGACCAGCACGTGCAACCCGCCAGTTGGGCTCGACGACTGAACATCTCCTTGGCCGAGGCGGGTGGCCCGATCACAGGTGCCTGCCATCGTCCGGAATTACACGCGGTGCCAGACCGAGATCATCGAACCGGATGTCTTCCGCGCGTCCGAGATTGAAACAGCCAACAGGATCGACTGTTGGGATGCGCGGATCGGAACGGCCGCCGTGAAGGGTGAGGCCACCCGGTCAGACGGGGCGTTGGTCAATGTCTTCCTGAGCGACCAAGAACCAGGAGCCTAACGACAACGTCGCTACTCTCGGCCTCAAGTGCCTCCCACGCGTCAGTACCGAAACAGATACGACACCTTCGTGAAGAACGCCCGGTTGGTCTGCTTGAGCGACGTGGCCGGGAACCGCTCGGCGTCGATCAGGTCTCCCTGCTGGTAATGGTCGTCGTAACCCAGAAAAAACACCGTGCCCGAATTGACCCGATAGGCCATCAGCAGGTTCGCCCCCAGAGTTCGACCCAGCGAGTTGTACTCCATGATATTCCGGAGTGAGAGACGGGAAGTGAACTGGTAGGTCGAAAAAGTGCGGAGGATCTTGACGTCGAACACGAGCGAATCGTCCAACGGATCACGGAGACGGCTCGTGATGAGGGTGACGTCAGCACTGAGGCGGCTCGTGGGTCTGAAATTCGCAAACACCGTCCCGGAGATCGACCGCCCCAGAAACGGCACGTCGCTGTAGCGGATCTGGTCGCCCCAGTTGATGAATCCCCCGAAGGCGATCTTTCGGCTCGCACTGGCCCCACCCCCCACGAACGCCGTCGTCTTGTAGAAGTTGATCCCGCCAAACCGCTCCATGTCGCGGTTGACCATGGCAACGGTGATCACGTTGTTCGCGAGCGTCGCACGCAAGCCAGTACTGGCTTGCTCATCCTGGAGAATGCCGCCGAAGTCATAGATCCGGCCGTAGTTGGCCATCGGTCCCCAGTTGAGCACCATACCGCCAGGCCACCAACGATAGGAAGCGTTGGCACGCGTCGTCCGCGTGTTGACTCGTTGCACGAACCCCGTGTCAGTTCGAAAGTCCGGGTCGATGCTGTCGAACGACGCGCCATAGCTCAAGTTGCGTCCCTGACGGTTGTAGGCAACATGGGCGGTGGGCCCAGTCCGCTCCGCCCCCTCCTCGTCCCGGTGCTGTGACCCCGCATAGAGCATCGTGAGCGACGACGTGCGTCCGATCCGAAACCGACCATCGATCCCAGCCACCCGGCTATAACCGTCGAGAAACTCCCGGTCGGTCGCGATCACCCCAAGCGACGACTCCGCGTACAGGTCATATCGCGCGCGTCCCACAAACACCTGGGAGGTCTTGCCAAAGGCGGGATCCATCGGGTCGTCTCGCTTGCCAGGCGCCTCGTCATTCGCGACCAGCACCCCGAGTGTCGTATTCCCGACCTTGCCGGTGAGCTTGGCCCCATACCGTGGATCGACGATGGTGCGGGTGTGCAGTAAGTTGACCTCACCGGGTACCGTGAACACCTCCTGCCCCTCTAGAAAGAATGGGCGAAGCTCCGGAAAGAACAGCGGGAATCGCTGATTGACTTCCACCTGTGGCACATCCGACTCGATCTGTGAGAAATCAGGATTGAACGTGAAATCGGCGGTCAGATTCGGTGTGACGCCATACTTCACATTCAATGCGCCCTCGGGCTGTGTCTCTTCGTCGAACCCGCCGGTTCCGGTATCGAGCGACCCAAACCGGACCGCGGTAAAGGTCGGCAGGATCACCAGATTCCGACTGGTCGAGAGATCGGTCATCCCGTCCAGTAACCCCATCTGCGTCAGGAATCCGGCGACACCCCGTGACACGGGTGACCACACGTTCGCTTCGTCCTTGCTCGGGATGGTCCTGACGATCTGGAACCCCCAGCGATGGGGCTCACCTGCGCTCCGTTCGGGATACCGAAAACTCTTGAAGGGAATAGCCATCTCAGCGGTCCAACCATCCTCCACGAGTCGGCCGCCGGACTGAAACAGGGCATCCCATGACGTGTCACCGGTGGGAGGGGCGCCCAACGAGGCCGCGAGCGACGCGCTCATTCCCCCACGACCGGATCCAGCCGAACGCCCGCTACCTGGTCTCGATCCGCCGCCGCCACCACCGCCACCCAATCGCTCAGCGCTCGACTCCAGCAACGAATCGGCCTGCACCCCATACCCGTTCACCGAGAAGATGTAGGCGCGTTGCTGGTCCACGAACGGGTCAAGGTAGACAGCGACCGTGTCGTCACTAAACGTCTGGTCACGGTCGGTGCGGTTGGCTCGAACCAGCGAGAGGTCGGAATAGTGGGCATAGATTCCAACGTACAGGTTGTCTCTGTCGTAGGCCACCAAGACTTCCGTCTCCTCGGTTGCCGGTGCCCCATCGAGGGGTCGCTGCTGAACAAACTCGCTGATGCGGGTGGCGTCCTGCCACACGGGATCATCCAAAAAGCCGTCAACCCGGGGACGGTCCGGCGCGCGACTCGGGTGCACACTGATCTGGCCGGTCAGAATGCCCACCCCACTCGCAACTCCAAAGCCGCCCGCGCGGCCTTCACGACGAGGCACCGCAGAGGGCCCGGGTGATGACAGACCAGCCACGGCGTCGTCAATACGCGAGACCGGGGCGCGAAGCAGCGGTGCGCGTCGACTCGCGCCTGGGGTCGGCGCACCTTCCCCGAGCGTCACTCCCGGACGTGTCGGTCGCCCCTCCCCCGAACCGACAGTCGGCTCCCCCGCGGACACGTCCACGGGGTCAAACCACGAGCCGACCTCCGCGGCCACGCGGTCCTGCAGCTCAAACAACCGTGTCCACTCACCGTCGGCCCTCGCGGCGCGAGCCACGGCGCCACTGCTGGCATCGAAGATCTGCGTGGTGATCCGAAGTTGGTCGCCAATCCGCTGATAGCCACCGTTAACGATCCACTGCGCCTCCTGGCGAGCCCCATCCCGAACCACCGTCATTCCTCGCTCCTCGAGGTCGGCGGCGAGGGTGGCCGCAATCCCATCGCCCAGCCACTCATCGTCCGGGTCCAAGGAGATGTTTGCAAACGGCTCCACAGACAGCGTGTCGCCTGAACGAGGCGAGCGATCTTGAGCGACGATCTCCACCCCAGCCGACACGAAGAGCGCGCCCGTGACAATTGCGCGCACAACTCTATTCATCCCCACTCACTCCACAGGCAAACTCTCTATCGTAGCGCAGCCGTCCTATACCCGATCGAGCCGGGACACCTGCGCGCGTTGAGTATTGACGAATATTGACGCCTCGGGGAATCCGAAGGCTTCAGAAAGGGGGCACCGGCCTTCCACGCTCGGTCACGGTTGGTCCGGCAAGGCGAAAACATAGAGTGCATTGCCGCTCGCCGCCTGGTAGATCTCGGGATTCAGGGTAGCAGTCAGCCCCCGGAAAATCCCGAGCCCGGTTGGCACGGCAACATACTGTCGGCCACCCACCGCGTAGGTCACCGGATAGCCGTGAACCGCGTGTCCCAGACGGGTCTCCCAGAGCACCTCACCGGTGCGGACATCGAGCGCACGAACATAGCGGTCGGCGTCACCTATGAAGACAAGACCACCGGCGGTGGTCAACGCCGCCGTCAGGAACACGGCACGCTGCTCGCGACTCCAGATCTCGTCAAGCGTGCGAACATCGTACGCGGCCAGCTTGCCGATATTGCCACCGGTACCAGGCATCTCAAGAATCTCGGGCAGACCAGCCTCTCCCCCAGCACCCTCAACCATCTCGACCGGACGGCCCGTGAGGGTCATACACATCTGGTGGAGTGGGATGACCAGCGCGTGCGTCTCGGCGTGATACGCGGTCGCTTGCCAGTTATGCCCACCATAGAGACCCGGACACGCCGGCACCGTGTCGCCCACACGCGCGTCTCGGATGTCCTGACGATACGTGACGACGCCGGTGTTCCGGTCGATGGTCTCGAAGATGTCCTGATACAACGTCTCCCGGAGCTCGAGGAACTCGCCGTTCTGACGATCGAGCTTCCAGAGGATACCGTCCTTGCCGATGGTGAACAGCAGTTCGTGACCGTCGGCATCAATCAACACCCGCTCGTAGACGCTGTCCATATCGAGCGTCTCACCCGGAACATGTTGGAAATACCACACCACTTGTCCGGTCTGCGGGTTCAAGGCCAGCGTCGAGTTGGTATAAAGCGCGTCGTTGCGGGTCGACATCCCTCGACTGGCCGCCACCCACGGCTTGGCCTGCGCGGTGCCGATGTAGACGAGATCGTTACGTGGATCATACGCGCCGGGAATCCACATGTCGCCGCCAGCCCGCAGGTGCGGTGGCACGTCGCCCCACGATCCACTGTTCGGGTCGCCGGGAAGCGCGATCGTGGACGTCCGCCACAGCTCTGCCCCGGTGTCCGGATCGTGTCCAGTGATAAAACAGGTCTCATCCTTGTAGCGTTGACAGCCGTTGATCCCGCTGACGACCACACCATTGGCAACGATCGGTCCCCCAAACTGCATAAAGCCCTGTGTGTAGTCCGCTTTGACGGTCTCCCAGACCAACTGACCAGAGCGGGCATCGAGCGCCACAAGTGCCGCATCATAGGTGGCCAAGAACACCTTGTCTCCATAGAGGGCGATCGTCCGTGTGGCGCCAAACCGCACCGCGTCGTCCGGCAGCGGATGACGATACTCCCACAGCACATCGCCGGTGCTTGCGTCGAGCGCCTGCACCACATTCCCCGGATGGGCGAGAAACATCACCCCGTCATGGACCAGCGGCGTCACCTGATTGTTACCATCTCGCATCGTCACGGCCCACGCCAGGCGGAGGTCTCCGACGGTTTCCGTGTCGATTTGGTCCAGTGGGCTGAACCCGTGGTTGTCGAGCGTCCTTCGCCAGGAGAGCCAATCACCGGGTGGTGGGTCTTCGAGCACCGTGTCGGTGACAGGCGACAGCCCCAGCACCCGCGGCGTACCGAACTGGCTCGTCCGAGGAGGGGACGTGTTGGCGTCAGTCGCGGCTCGCGTCCCGGTATTTGCGCGCGCCGTCTCCGCCTGCACCACTTGTGGCTCAACCACTTGGCCCCTCGCCGCCCCGCTCGCGACCGCGATCGTGGCCCCTGTCTGGAGCGGGCTCTCGCCGGCCACGTGCCCATTGGCGTGGAGAATCACACTCACCAGGCTGAGGTAGACTTCTTCGCTCACAGAGCCTCCCAGACCTGGCGGCATCTCACTCTGCACGTATGCCAGCAGCTCTGCGGCCGTTCGGTCTCCCCATCGCTCCCCAAACCCGGCGCCTGAGAGTTCCGGACCATGCGCCCCCCCCTCCAACCCGGCTCCATGACATTCCGCGCACGTCCCAGCATAGGCATCCCGCCCGGCGACCACTTGGCTCTCGGTGAACGCGCCACCCGCTGGTGTCTGGCCCCGAGCCGTCTCGACCCCGAGAACCGCCGCGATCAACGTCCACATGGTCAGGTGATGGATCCGATGGGTCGGTCGCATGTGGGCTCCTCCCGCGCAGGGGGTCTCACCGCACCACCATGGGGGCGGACCCAGCAATGGACCACCATCGCTGTCCGTCCGACATACGCTCCGTGATGGTGTGGTTGATACCGAGCAACGGTGACGTGAACTGGTGGCAGTACGAGCGGTGAGGTACAGGCCCCACCTCGAGCCCGGCCGCGATACGCACCGGTGAGAATCGCGCCCGGGCTACGGTCTCCGCTAGCTCACCCCAGTGATCTTCAACGACGATGGAAACGTCGGGTGGTCCCGGGGCAAACCCGGGAAAGCCGGTGAGAGTGACGTGGAACACAAGCGATCACTTCTCGGCGTCGTGGGTGTGGATGTATCGCTCCCCGGCCGCCACGGCCTGTCGACCAGCCGCCAACCGGTGCACATTCGTGACGCCTTCCGAGCACGCTTCCTCGAAGAACTCGTAACCCTCGCCCCCCTTACGTCCCATCGTGAACGCCAGCGTCCAGGGTTGGGTGAAAACGTTCGGGTCTTCAAGAGTGGCTTCGTAACGAATCATGTCATCGTCGATCAGGGTGTAGCGTTCAACGACATGCAGGGCGTCGCTATAGAAGCTTCCGTGCGAATCGAGCCAGGGCTGGTCGTTGAGGTTGGTCACATCGACCACCAACGTATCTCCCTCCCAGTGACCACGAGAGTCACCATTGTAGAGGCTGATCTCGTGGCTAATATGGGCCCGGGGCTCGATGGGAATAACACGATAGGCATGCGCCCATTCGTACTGGATCACCACATACTGCTCGTTTTGTCGGATCTCTACGTCACCTCGATAAGTGCTACGAGGTGCACCGAGTAGCAAGCACCGATCCTCCGGATCGATGTGGCCAAGCTCGGTCGGTGTCTCCATGTCATACAGGAGCTCGGTCCTTCGCTCCGCGGCCCAGTCCTGATAGGGAATCCACCCATCCGGAGGATCGACAATCAGCTGCTCCGGCAACCCGAGGCGCTCCGGCCCGCGGCTCTGCATCCTGGCGTGGATCGGATCACAACACCCCTCCTCGATACTGTGCGAGGCGTTTGCGGGGCCACCATCCCAGTACCCTTGGAGGTCGGGATGACCACTGGCCGTCCGTCGTGGCTCCCACCCGTCAGGCGTCGCGGGCTCCCTGGCGGTCTGCGCCCAAGATATGGGCGAGAGACCCATGAGGGCTCCGACAACCACCAGCCGGGTCAGAGACGTTCGCATGCGCAGCTGATTCATCTGACACTCCTGAAGCCGGTCCAACCCACGTCGTGTCACTTCGGGTCGGCCAGTTCCTCTTCCATGTAGGCGAAGCACTCGTACTCAAAAAGCTGGATGTTGGCTTCCTGACGACGATACAACGGCATCTGCATCTTCCACGAGCGGGTAAACACGTTCGGGTCCTCGATCGTGACCTCATAGGTTAAATGGTCGGGTCCATCCGGCGTGTAACGCTCCACCACATGGAGCGCCTCGCTGTGAAAATTACCGGCGCGGTCGAACCAGGTCTGGTCAATGAAATGGATCACGTCGACGACCAGCGAATCCCCCTCCCATCGGCCTCGGGAATCACCCATCCAGAAATCGATGTGTCCCTCCGGGTGAGGACTCCCGTCCATGTAGATGGTGCGGGTCGCGTGCACATATTCGTACAGAATCAACACGCGGTCGGCAAACTGCAGAATTTGAAACGGATAGGGCATATACGTCGCGCGCGGTACGCCCGGCATGGTACATCGCGTTTCCGGGTCGGCCGTCACACGGTTCTCAAAGTTCTCGCGTTGCTGCTCGACCGCCCACGGCTGATACGGGATCTCCCCCCCCACGACGACCCCTTGGCCGGCGGGGATCCCCAACTGGGGCGAGTGGTCGCGAATATCCCAGGCGGCGGTGTTGAGCGCCTGCCAGACGCCCTGCAGGTCGGGCTGCCCGTCGGCGGTCCGCGGCGGCGAATAGGAGCCCCCCCCGGTGACCGGTTTCTGACCAGCGGCCGCCACCGCCAGCAATACAACCCCCACGACGAGGACACCTCGGGCGCGGCGCGCCCCGGCTCGGCACATACTCATAGACCTCCGGATAAGTACGGATGGACTGGCGGACTAGCGCGGCGCAGGCTCAGGAGCACCGGTGCCTGAGGAGCCGGCGAAGATATTACGCCCATCGGGAAACGTGATCGTGATTCCGTTTGCCGTCGGCGTGCCGTCTTTCGCCTTATACCCCTCAACGACGACTTCCAGGCCTGCGGGGAAATCACTTTTCCGCAGCCCGCGTCTGAGCAAGGCTGTCGGGTTTCCCAACTCCACGGCCCAATTCAGCGCAACACCATCCGAGCCGGCGACGTCGAGGTGCAACCACCCGTGCGGATTCACCCATTCGAGCTCGGTCAAGGTGCCTTGCAGCGTAACCGGCTGTTCGATGTCAAACTCGGCGGAGAATGAATGGTGAGCCGACGCTGCTGCCGCCGTTAGCAGCACCCCGAACCCGACAACGATAATCTGTCCTCTCATGGGCCAAACCTCCTAATCGGCCGGAAGCGACCGTGTCATCCCGCCGCGGATCGTGGATGACTCCAAACGACAGCTACCCTGCGCGCAGGGTACACCCGGTGCCCCCGAGGCGCAAGATCGCCGTGTTCGCCACAATCCCGAGGGTAAGTGAAAGCACGGGCACCAGTGTCAAGCGGAAACGGCGAGCGAGAGGCCGCACCCCGTCACGCGCGTCTGGGCTGACGACCTCCAGAGTACGCATGCGAAAGAAGGACGCAGCGACGAGCCGCCAGGTTCCATGGATGCACCCCACAGCGAATGTGCTAATTTGTCTTGATAGCCGACAGGAATCCGGTGCACGTGGGATCGAGACTCGTTCAATGTCCTCGGAACATCACCCCAAACGGCTTCTTGGCGAGACCCTATGACCAAACAGACGTTGCCTGTCGTCGTCTGCCTCGTGCTCCTGGTCCCGCTGCCGGTGGCTGCAGACGGCGAGGAATCGTATCAGACGCGGTGCGCGCTGTGTCACGGTGGCGACGGCGCGGGGAGTGATCGGGCCGAGTCCATTCTGGCGCGGGTGGCCGCAACCGCGACCGACCGGCTCGCGAGGATCATCACCGAAGGCGTGCCCTCGCGCGGGATGCCGGCGGTTGAGATGCCCGTGGACGAGCTCGCCCCACTCATCACCTACTTGAAACAACTGGCCGCGTCAGCCGGCCCAGCCGCGCGCGACCCGCGAGCACCACAGCCACGCCAGGGCTCCGTGCCGTTGACGGGTGGCCGTGAGCTCGAGGGCACCATCCTGAACGAGAGCGGATTCGACCTCCAGTTCCGCGCGACGGATGGACAGCTCCATCTGCTGCGTCGCGACGACACGGCATTCTCCGAGCCGGATATCGAGCCATCCGTGGACTGGTCGTCCTATAACGGCAGCGACACTTCCAACCGACACAGCCCCTTGGACCAGATCGACCGCGACAATGTGAATCGTCTGACCGCCCAATGGATGTTCCCGATCCCGGATGTCCCGATGATCGAGGGCACACCGGTTGTCGTCGCCGGTGTCATGTATGTCACGAGTGTGAACCAGGCGTATGCACTCGATGCGACGAATGGACGTGAGATCTGGCGATACTCTCAGCCACGTACCGATGGACTCGTGGGCGACCCCGCCATCGGACTCAACCGAGGCGTGGCGGTCCGCGACGACCTCCTCTTCATGGTGACTGACCATGCCCATGTGATCGCGCTCAACCGATTCAGCGGCGAGCTTGTGTGGGACACCGAAATGGCCGACTACCGCGACCACTACGGGGCGGTGGCCGCGCCGTTGGTGGTTGGCGAGCTCGTAATCGCCGGGATCAGCGCCGGTGACACCGGGCTGCGAGGATTTCTCGATGCCTA
The DNA here is from genome assembly GCA_036336225.1 of Acidobacteriota bacterium. Taxonomy (GTDB): domain Bacteria; phylum Acidobacteriota; class Vicinamibacteria; order Vicinamibacterales; family UBA8438; genus JAJEEA01. The sequence goes on from JAYZGM010000107.1 coordinate 12,483, forward strand.
TCGGGCCGGCACCGGCGAGCGTGTCTGGCGTTTTTGGACCATTCCGGCCCCCGGTGAACCCGGGTCCGAGACCTGGGGTGACGAGCAGGTCCTCGCTAAAGGCTGTGGAGCCACGTGGCTGACCGGAAGCTACGACGTTGAGCTGGATTTGTTGTATTGGTCGACCGGCAACCCCTGCCCGGACCTGAACGGCGAACGGCGACCTGGAGACAACCTCTATACCAACTCGGTGCTGGCCTTACGCCCGGGCACCGGAGCGCTCGAATGGTATTTTCAATTTACGCCCCACGACACCCATGACTGGGACGCCCAGGAGCCGTTACTGCTCGTCGATGAGGTCTTCCGCGGGCAACCGCGCAAGCTGTTGCTTCAGGGTAATCGGAACGGGTTCTTCTATGTGCTGGACCGCACAAATGGGCAGTTCCTGGTAGGTGAGCCGTTTGTGCATCAGACCTGGGCCGAGGGGATGGATGATTCCGGTCGGCCGATCGTGCTACCCAACACCGATCCAACCGAACGTGGCACGGATGTCTGTCCCGCCATCAGGGGGGCCACGAACTGGTGGGCCACCAGCTATCATCCAGGCACCAAGCTGTTCTATCTGCTCGCCCACGAGTCCTGTATGACCTACACCAAGAACGACCAGGACTGGGAACGAGGCCGGAGCTGGCTGGGTGGCACGGTGCGCTTGGCGGACGGTTCGCCAAACCAAAAATTCATCCGAGCCATCGACATCCAGAGCGGTGACGTGGCGTGGAGCTACCCACAGACCGGCAAGGCGCAGACATACTCCGGCGTGCTGTCGACCGACGGCGACCTGGTCTTCTTTGGCGAGGACAGCGGCGCCTTCGCCGCCCTCGACGCGTATAGCGGCGTGCCGCTCTGGCACTTTCCGGCCAACCAAGACTGGAAAGCGTCCCCGATGACCTATATGGTCGGCGGCCGGCAGTATGTCGCGATTGCGTCTGGTCTGGGGTTCTGGGCGTTCGCGTTGCCAGAGTGAGGATTCCCTATCACCCGATCAGCTTCTGCCCCACCTGGGCGAGCGACCGACCAAGCCCGAGCACTTTCTCCTGCTGTCGCTGGTCACTCAACCCGCCACCGGTATCGAACGCCTCGCGGGCCATGGGCACCGCGACTTGCTCCGGGAGCATAATGCACCCCAGACCGCCGAGGATGGCGCGCAGGTGCACGAGCCCCCGCAGCCCCCCCAGCACCCCTGGTGATGCGCTCATGAGCGCGACAGCCTTGCCCCGAAACGCGACGAGCGGCGTGGTCTCGCCGTCGTCCGACCGCGACACCCAGTCGATAGTGTTCTTGAGCACACCGGTGAGCGACCCGTTGTACTCGGGCGACGCAATCAGTAACGCATCATGATTGACGAAGAGCTGCTTCAGAGCGATTGCACGATCCGGTTTCCCGTGTGCGGCCTCTTCGTCCTGCTCAAAGAGCGGCAACCGGAAGTCAGCCAGGTCTATCTCCGACACGACGGCCCCAGCTTCGCGGGCCCCGGTCGCCGCCACTCCCACCAGCTTTCGGTTGAACGAATCCTTCCGGGTACTCCCGGCGAACGCCAGCACCCGCAACCTTTCTGCCATCAACGCTCCTTCCAGTGAACGTTATAATCCAACCACATTCCGAAACGATATCGAACCACCCGGCATGACCCGGTATTTGACCGAGGCTCCCATGACCAGCACACTCACGAGACGAGAATTCGGTCTGTCGACCGCCTTGGCACTCAGTACTGCCACCGCCGGTTTGCGTCCGGCTCGGGCCGCAGCCCAGCCGGCCACGCCACTGTACTTCGACCTCCATATTGACACGCCCGCCCGGCTCCTCAACGAGCGACTCAATCTGGCGGAAAGTCTGGACTACAC
>JAYZGM010000108.1:0-17502 GCA_036336225.1 Acidobacteriota bacterium
TGGTCTCCGTGATTTCGACGACAAGCTCGCTTGGCACCAGCTTGGTGTATTTGAGCAGCGTGCGGAAGGCTGCGTTCGAGCTTGAGACGCCGGTCGCCGGCCGCCCGCATTGCGTCGTTGAAGAGGGCCCAGGGGACTCGCCCTGATCGCTTGGCTTGATACATCGCGGCGTCGGCGTCGCGCATGATCTCTGACGGGCCACCGTAGTGCCCACCACTCATCTCGACCCCGATACTCGGACAAGCTCTCACATCGCCACCGGGCACGGCAAACGGTTCGCTCAAGGCCACGCTGAGGCTCTCTGCCACGCCTATGGCCTCGTCAGAGCTCGAGACATCTGGCAACAAGACCGCGAACTCGTCGCCACCGAGTCGAGAAGAGGTCGGGGTGCCCGTGTGCGAAACGATGTCAAGCCCCCGGAGACAGCTCCGGAGGCGATCCGCGAGCTCGGTCAGCAGCTGGTCACCGACACGGTGACCATACAGATCATTGATGGATTTGAAACGATCAATATCCAGATACAACAGCGCGAAGGCGGGGTCGGAGCCTTGCTCGGCTCGGGCGAGCGCCTCGGCCAGCCGGTCCTGGAACAAGAGCCGATTGGGAAGCCCGGTCAGTTCGTCGTAGAACGCCATCCGCAAAATATCGAGTCCACGGGCGGTTTGCGCACTGAGCAGCTCCAGGGCTTGACGCTGCTCCGGCGCCGCTCGTCCCACCGAGTCCGCGACGAGCACATACGCACCGTCGTCGCTACGAAAAAGCGGAAGCAGGAACAGCTCGTGGTTTCCGTGCGACAACCGGTCGACCGGCCACCGGGACGTCACCGCAAACAGACGTTCCGGGAGATTGTCGGGGAGAGAATCCAGTGGCGATTGGCCAGACCAGCATTCCCACGCCCATACCGGTCGGATCGCGCCAACAAACGCGACCCCCGCGCCGGAAAACCCGAGTTCGAGCGCTGTGGCCGCGGTCGAACAATAGGTCTCGGACGGGCGTCGCCGAGGCGAGATCTTTCCGGTGCGTGCGACTGCGGTTATGTTGCGTACGCCTTCCCGCATTCGCCCATACGCCTCACGCCCGCGCCTCAGGTTCGCGGCGACGAAATAGGAGATAACGGTCATAATCGAAACGGTCAGCGACCCGGTAAACACGGTTTCCGAGTGCCAGGACTGCGGCGACGTCATCAGAAATGTGACCAACAGAAACGGCGTCAACCAGAACGCCCGCGCCTCTTGGGTCAAACCGATCCATGTGATGCCTGCGGCATACCAGAGCACTACCTCCCAAGTTTGAAAGACGCGTCCAGGCACAAGCCAGCTCAAGGCAACGAGATACAAGGCGGCCACGAGCGGATGCCACATTCCAGGTTTCCGACGGGGATCTCGCCATTCTGTCCGCGTGACAATGGCCAACCCGGTGGCGCAAGCGCACATCGCGAGCAGGCGGACGGGCACGGGGATGCTGGGTTTGACGAGGACAACCGCACTCGGAAACAGAAAAAACAGCCCCCACGTACGCAATCCCCAGTTGGCGGCAGACTGCAACGGTTTGACGAGCGACATTAGTCGCCACCGCCTCCACGACGATACGCGGTCTTCAAAGGTCATAGATAGCTCGCCCGTACGACGCGGCGGTAGTGCAACCTCGCCCAGGTTCCCCCCACGTCGAGTCGTGCAAATCCTGCACCGAGCATGGGGCTTGCACACCGACCCACATCACTAATATCGGCCGAACCGACATGAAGTTGTATTGATTAGGAGACCGATGACACAGAGACCACAAAGGGTCCCGCTTCGTTAGACTACGCTGGAAAGGAATTGTGGAACGATTCGAGCGGCAGTCGCTTGCTCGAATGCGTACGCAAGACGGATAAGGGTTGGCTCGCTCCATGCCCTCCCGAAGAACGAGACACCCACGGGCAACCCACGGACGTCGCCCGCCGGCACCGTGATGTTGGGGTATCCGGCCACGGCTGGATACGCTGAGCTACTCCCGCCAAAGTGGTCACCGTTGACCAAGTCGGTGACCCAGGCCGGTCCCCCCGTCGGAGCCACGATGGCATCCAGCCTGTGGTCGGTCATTGTCCGGTCAATACCCTCGTCACGGGAGAGCCGACGAGCGGCCGCCCGGGCGGTGAGATACGCCGAGTCAGACAAAGGACCCGTGGTCCGGGCCGCCAGTAACCGCTCCTGGCCAAAGAACGCCATCTCCTCGTCCGCGTGACGTTCGTTAAAAAGGATGAGATCGTCCAGGGATCGCACCTCTACATTCGGTCCGCGATTGGCGAGATAGGCATCGAGCCCGGCGTGAAACTCGTGGAGCAACACCTGAGTCTCGGCCATACCTAGACGAGCCCGCGTGTCAGCTGCGACGTCCCTGGCGGTCGCGCCCAACCACACCGGGTCCACAACTTCGGCCCCCGCCGCCCGCATGACGTCGATCGCCCGCTCCATCATGAGATCCACACGATCGTGGAACCCGAAGAAACTGCGAGCCACACCGACCCGGGCGCGCCGCAGACCATCTGGGTCGAGGAACGTCGTATAGTCGGCGCCGCCAGCTGGTGCAGCGGCGGCAACAGTCGGGTCGCGGGGGTCGGGCCCTGCGATAACACCCAGGAGAATGGCCGCGTCACGGACGGTCCGTGTCATCGGCCCCACCGTGTCTTGGCTGTTTGAGATCGGGATGACCCCAGCCCGGCTGACCAACCCCACCGTGGGCTTGATCCCTACGATCCCATTGGCCGAGGACGGACACACGATGGAACCGTCGGTCTCAGTTCCAAGCGCGACCGGAGCTAGATTCGCGGACACGGCGACGCCGGAGCCGGAACTAGAGCCGCAGGGGTTCCGGTCGAGCACATACGGGTTCCGACATTGCCCTCCCCGGGCGCTCCAGCCGCTCGACGAGCGGGTTGACCGAAAGTTGGCCCACTCACTCAAATTGCCCTTTCCCAACAACAGCGCCCCAGCGGCTCTGAGACGCGCCGCGACACCTGCGTCTCTCGGTGCCACCCACCCCTGGAGCGCAAGCGACCCAGCAGTCGTGGTCATGCGATCTCCGGTATCGATGTTGTCCTTGAGCAACACCGGCACCCCATGCAGCGGCCCACGCTCATGTCCTTCTCGGCGCTCCCTGTCCAGCTGGTCGGCGATCGCCACCGCATGGGGATTGGTTTCAAGAACCGCCCGGAGGGCCGGCCCCTGGAGGTTGAGCGCTTCGATTCGAGCCAGATACGCGTCGACCAGAGAGCGCGTCGTCCACTCCCCACGGACCAGCGCAACCCGGAGCTCGTCGAGTGTCGTCTCGGCGAGTGAAAACTCGAGATCTGGGGCTGTGCGGGGTTGACCCACCCGGGCAGACGCGTGGGATTCACTTACGCCGCGGAGCGCCACCGTTCCTCCGACCATGGCCGACCGGAGAAAGCCTCGTCGAGTGACTCCTTGGTGGGTCGTCTTCGATCTCATCGTGTCTCCGCCAAACCCCATCGGCTCGGCCGTCCTATCGTGGCCATTCACCGGACCATCAGGGCACGACGATCGTCATAGGAATGACGGTTTCACCCCAATGCAGACGCAGCTCGGTCTCCTTTCCTTCCACCATGGGAAAGTAGAAGGCCAATGTCTCAACATGACCTCCTTGCCGGGGCGCAATCGTGAGTCTGAGCGCATCGTGCTCTTTGCCCGGATACGGGGTGTGGTACACCTCCGCGGCTCGACTGAAGATAACCGTCCACTCCTGGGCGCCCGGTATCGCCCACAGCGAATAGCTTCCAGCTGGCAGGGGGTAGCCATCAACCGTCACGTCCCGGCTAACAGTCACGGCCGTCGCATCATTCGCACCGGGGTTCCAGACGTCATCAAATGGAACTATCCCACCAAACAGCTCGCGCCCGCGTGCCACCGGGCGGTCATAGACCACCTCGATATCAGTGTTCGCGACCCGCTGAAACACCGACCCGCTTTGGCTCTTCTGAACCTCGTCGATCGGGATAATCGTGAGGTCGGAGACACCCGGCGAGGAACCTTGCGCTCCAGGACGTTCTGACAAGAACTGGGTGGCCGGCGCCGCACACCCACCCTCAGCGCACCCCAGCAGCACGAGCACCGGAAGCACGCCCAAGAGCCGACTCGTTGCGCTGTTCCGCATCTGCTTTCCCCTTTCACGCCGAGGGAGGAGCGCCAGGATGACGCGTCGCGGCCGCCGCCGCGGCGCCAGCCAGCCCTATCGTGAGTAAACCGACAAACGGGATCGTATAGCTTCCGGTCGCATCAAACACCAGCCCGGCCAGCCACGGACCGAGTCCACCGAAGACTCCGGTGCACGTCATACGCAAACCGCTGGTGACCGCAAACGCGCGGCGCCCAAAGAAGTGAGAGAACACAACCGGAATGCTCACAAATGCCATGCCAAAGCCGAGACCGATCAGCCCGACCGCGACAAGCGCCAGAGCGCGATCAGTCGCCGCAACCAAGAGACCCGCGCCGACCCCTTCACAGGCGAGGGCCATCGCCAGCGCGACTTGCGGAGCCACCCAATCGCCGACGGCCCCCAGCAATCGACCGGCGATGCTGACGACCGCCATCACACCGACAAACCCGATCGCCACCGTTTCCGCATGACCGAGGTCCGTTAGATGCAACGTCAGGTGAGCAACGGCGGTGTTGTAGGGGACCGCGTAGGCCACCCCGCAGACCAGCATCAACAGGAATTGGGGAGTGCGTATCGCCTGCGTGGCCGACCACCCAGTCGACGCCGCCGGGTCACGTCGCTCGGCAACTCCTTCGTCGTCTCCATCGAGCCGTTGTCCCATCGACTCGGGTGTCTCGCGGACCAGGAGACCGGCCAGCAGACCGAGCACGGCGGACACGGCCGCCACCGCACCCCAACCCCATCGCCAGTCGTAGTGACGCAATATCCACACGTCGACCGGGGCGACGAGGCCCCCTGCAATGCCACCACCCGCGAAGATGATCCCGATCACGAGCGCTCGTCGACGCAGAAACCAGTTCTGTCCGAGCGTCTGCGCCGGCACGATCGTCGAAAACCCGATCCCGATCCCTCCCAACAAAGAGAACCCAAGGAAACAATCGAGCGCGGTGTCCGCCCCGGTCAGATACACCAGACCGGTCGCGGTGACACAGAAACCAAAGGGCATGACAACCCGAAGCCCAAAACGGGCGATGGCGAGCCCAACGGCCAACCCGACACATTGATACAGTGTCGTGAATAGCCCAAAGACGCCCCCAACCTGGGCCCGGTCGATCGCCAGCTCGGCGGTCATACGTGGCGCGAAGATACTCCAGCTGTAGTACACCGGTGACATGCCAAACCCGTAGCACAGTCCGGCCACGGCCAGCACGACCCATCCGTAGTACAAGCGGGAAGACGACATCAGTGACGCAACGGGACGCTTGTCACTCACTCCCCTGGGCGTGGCAACGGTTTGCGGGGAAGAGGCTCATCACGCATGGCGGTGTTGTAAGCGAAGCTCGCCGCCACGACGGCCATCTGTACAACATCGTCACGTTGTACGCGATCGAAGACGTCCATGTTCGAATGGTGAGTTCGGGAGTTGTACTCGAGACGGTCCTGCATGAACTGAAACGCCGGGATTCCAACGGCATCAAACGACACATGGTCAGTGCCCGACACACTGCGTGGACCAATGGTGCTCACCCCCAAGTCTTCCATGGAGCTGATCCACGACTCGAAGATGGGCGCCACGGCGAAATTGTCCTGAAGCCAGATGCCACGCAGTCGACCGGTTCCGTTGTCAATGTTGAAATACGCGACCACCTTCTCGTGGGCGGGTAAGAGCTCCATTGTCCCGGGGTCACCGATGTGCCGGCGCACATAAGCCCGAGACCCAAGCAAACCTTGCTCTTCCGCGCCCCACAGCGCCAATCGAATCGTCCGTCGGGGCTTGGCCTCGATCGCCGTCAAAATCCGCATGCCTTCCATCATCGCCGACACTCCAACCGCGTTGTCCGTCGCACCGGTACCGGCGTGGGTGGTATCGAAATGCGCACCGATTATGACAACCTCGTCGGCCAAGTCGCCACCCGGCAGCTCGGCCAGGATATTGAATCCGTTCAGGCCCTCCTCCGCCTCCACCTCCGGGTGGAACTCGGTCTCGACCCTCAGCTCCATCCGCACCGGCACGTCTGTAGCGAGGAGCCGCACCATTCTGTTGTAATGCTCCACCGCCACGGTCACCGCCGGAACGAACTCGCCTGCCCGCTCGTCTCGTGGCCCACCACGCCCCACGAAGATCGTGCCCCCGTCGGTACGTTGTGTCTGATGTCGCAGACCGCTCCCTCCAGCCACGACAACCTGGTCACGCCCACGGTCCAACACCGCAATCACGCCTTCGTCGCGATAGAAGTGCTGAAGCTGCTCGTTGAAGCCCTCTTGAGGTTGCCGCCGTGCTAATGGACGACGTCGGTCCCTGGAAGCCGGCGGGGGAACCTGGGTCCGACCGGCTTCGACGAGCTGAGCCTCGTCCATACGCAACACCAGCTTGCCGGTCAGCATCGGAACATCGCGAGAAGGTTGTACCAGCACGATCTTCCCGTCGAGCGTGCCGCGGTATAGATCGAAATCGGCGTCGCTCCGAATCTCGACCCGGACAACATCGGCCACAACCGTGCCCTCCGTACTCGACGACCACGACTTCGGGAACCCGATGATCGGCATCACCTGCGGTTCCAGCAGATGCGCATGAAATCGCACGAGGGACCAGCCGTGGCCAAAGGCGAAACGCTCGGCACGCACGTCGACGAGCCCCCATTCACGCAAGGTATTCATCGCCCACTCACCAGCCTCCTCGATGGCCGGGGTGCCGGTGACACGGGGACCGTAGACATCACTCAACGACCCCACGTGCTGCATAACCTGCGACCGCCGCAAGCCCTCGTCTCGGATGGCAGACAAGGTAGCGTGGTCCAGCCCTTGGGCTCGTGCCCCCGATGGGATCAATACCAGCAGGATAACGACCAACAACAGGTCTCGTGGCCACGACATACGTTCCTCCCAGTTTCCACGGTCGGTAGATCCTTACACGCGTTGGTTGAGGATGTCGCTTGGGAAGTCGTGGGGCTTCGCCCCGGGACGCATTCGTCTGGGCCTAAGCAGAAATATGATCGTGGGATCTCGCCACGTCGATCCGCCGCGCACCGTGGCCGCGACGTCACGTTGCCAGCGGCGATGAGCACGAGGTCCGTCTCGTGACCACGCTCGGGAACGTGCGCCGGACCATGCGAATCAGACCGGGTCGTCGAGGCGCTCGGTCCGCAAGGAGTAAGGAGCACGCATGCGGGGTGTTTGTAAGCGACGGGCGGGATGCGTCGGCGGTCAGGTGTCTAGCGCAAGTCCTTTACGGGCCCTCACGACCAGGCTCTGCGCTGCTCGCCCGACCGGCCCGTGTCCGTCCCATAGCTGGGTTTGACACAAACCGATGCCAGATGGCTCCGCGACGCTTGCCGATTGCATGCCAACCCACTCGCCCTGCAGGGGCCGTGCGAGATGGACGCTGAGGTCCGCGTTGACGAACGAGTAGTTGGCCAGCTCGACAGGGACCGCCACGCCATGCCCGGCATCAGCCGCCACAAGAGTACGTTGCAGGGGAGTGGGCTCCTCATGCAGGACGAGCGAGCAGTGTTGTCGCAACCAGCACGTCACCTCGGGCTGTCCCCACCGTCCGCGGACATAGCGGACCTCGACCGCCTCGTGATAGCCCACTGGATCCGGAAAAAAAGGAAACTGAAAGCGCCTGCCGGTGTCGGGCGGCGGCGGCGGCGGCGGCGACACCGGTGGTCCTACCGTTTCGGGACGCTCCCGAAGACAAAGGGCGACGGCCGTCAACACCAAGTCGCTGCCGGACCAGAGCCGGGCCGCGTAACGCTCCACCGTGCGGCCTCGCTTCAGCGTCTCGACTTCGAGTCGAACCTCGCCAATCGGGACCGGGCGGAGAAACTCGACCGTGAAGCGAACAATCGCCAGACTGCGGTCGGACCGCGCACGCTCGACCGCCCGGGCCATTAACGCGGCGGGCGGTCCACCATGCTGATGCAGACGGCTCCACGGTCCCCGGGTCAGCTCCGTCGCCAGAAACCGACCGGAGGAACCATCAGGCTCGAAGAAACTCTTTTGATCCATAGACTGGGCCTCGGCCGCGCCCTGATGCCCAGGAAGCAACCCGCCGATAGGTGAGACGAGGGGCTCTCCGGGAGACAGATGCCATGCGTATCGGACAAACTACGAAGTACGCGATGATCGCCATGATTGCCGGTACGGCCGGTTTCATAATGGGCGGCGGTAGTGTCCCAGCCCTGCTGGATTTGGCCTCTCAGGAGATCTCAAAGACATTTGAGGCGGCCGAGACGTCCGGAGGCCAAGAATCAACCATGACCGAAGCGCTGAACTACCTGCGTGACCAGGTCGCGGAAAGCGCCCGCCGCGTCGCTACACTATTTGACTAAGCGTTTCGCCGAGTCGACAATGACACGCTCGTCATGAACCCCGGTCGACACCGTCTTCTGGTCACGATCTTCGGCGCGGTGCTCGGGTTCGGCATCCTGACCGAACTCTGGCTTAAGACCCCACTCTACGCCGACGACCGAGCTATCGGTCTCCATCCCATCGCGCTGTTCATCCCGTTCATCGGGGCCATGACATTCCTATTCGCCAGTTGTGTGGTCAACCGGCTGGATCCGCGAAGCATGGCCGGCACCGCGTTGCTGTTCACCCTCCTCTGTCTACCGTTCGCGGACGTGCTCGGGCGACCGATCGAGCACTTGGCGGACGACTCCCGTGACTACAGCATCTACGCCCACAACATTCTGAATGAGGGTACGTTGTCGGGTTCCGACGACCTGGTGTATTCCCTGCGGTACTACATCGACCAGCCCGGCTTCCGCTACTACCTGGCCCTCGCCATTGCACTTGCCGATGGGGAACACCGGAGCATGCAGCTACTCACTTTGGCCGTGCTCCTGGCCACGACCATCCTCTTGCTGAACACGTTGCAACCACGCATCGCGCGAGCCTGGTTCCTGGTCGGCGCCCTATGCGGCCAAGAACGTGCTGATGGGGATGACCGAGTGGTTCGCCGTGCTCAACTTCATGCTATTCGTCGTGTGCTTTCTGCGCGGACGTCTCACGCTGGCCATCGTTTTTCTCGCACTGGTCCCTTTCGTGCGGCAGAACCTGCTCTTGGTCTCACTGATCCTCGCCGGGGTCCTGGTAGTCACAACGCGTCGCTGGTCGCTGGCGGCGACCTATACGGTCGTCCTGAGGCTCCCGCTCTACCACAATCTCTACTACGCGGGAGAAGCGCGCTTCCTCGTGGGAAACCGCGGATGGACCGGTGGGGTTGACGCGGCAAGTGGCCCCCAAGGCCACCCGTTCGCATTGGCCTCCCTCCTCTGGCAGAAGATCCCGCTATATCTGGGATATCACCCTGAGGAGAGCCTGCTGAGCCTCTCCACCGCGGTGACATTTGCACCGCCGTGGAGCGCGCTCGCCGTCTGGCTGGTAGCCGCAACCCCGGGATGGCGTCGTTGGCTCTTTGCCGCGACGGCCGGCGCCGCGATCATCCCAAGCACGGTCCTGGGAAGTCTGTACTATCCACGGTTTGTCTATGTAAACCTCTCGCTCATCCTGCTGACCGCGCTCGCGTTTGGTCACGACCGGCTCCCACCGTGGCCAGGGCTCCTGAGCACGGGGTTTTCGCGCGAATCACGTTGACCACATCGAGATAGACCGGCTCCACCGTTACATCCACAAACCCGGCGCAACGCACGTTCCCCGGCGTGTCTCGGTCGAGCTCCGGTCCGACACGCCGGGACACCGGTGTCATCAGACGCAGCATGAGACTGAACGGAAACAGACGACTCCCTGTGTGTTCGAACATACCGAGCGTACCACCCGGCTTGAGGACACGTCCCAGGACGCGGAGTGCGCTGACCGGTTCGGGCACCGAACAGAAGGTGCACGACGTAAACACCTGGTCAAACGCGCCGGGCGGGAAATCCAGGTCGTGCACGTCCAGATGTCGGAGCTGGAGACGACCCGGGTAGCGCTTGGCGCGCGGTCGCGCTCGCTCGAGCATCCGGGCACTGATATCGATCGCCGTGATGTCTCGATCCGGTGGAAAAAACTGAATGTCCTGCCCGGTGCCAACCGCCAAGAACAGCACCTTCCCCTGCATGGTGCTGAACAGTCGCCGCTTCCACGGGGCCCACCGCCACTCCGGGCCATACCCGTTCATGACGTCATAGCCACGCACCACGCCATTCCATTTGCGCTCGGTCGCGGTATCAATCACGACACACTCGAAGGACGACGCGACCGTCGTTGAATGAGAGCGTTTAGCGCGTAAGTCCCGAACAGCACGACAAGACCTGCAGCAGCACCGACCACCGCCCCCGAGCCGATCGATAAGGGCCCCATGACGGCGGTCATACCGGCAACCATACCCGCGGTCATCCCCGTGAGCATGACCGGGAGCATCACCTCCATCGCCCCAAACAGTACCGTCAGTGCGGCCAGGGGCACCACGGCGCACAGATCGCCGACAAGCATGCCGACGACCATAGCCAACAAAGCTGGCCAAGCCGGCTCGATGAGTGCGGCAGCGGCGAGTCCGCTAAGCGCACCCACCCCGGCATTGCCGATCAGGTCACCAAACAAGAAATATGGCCGCGACTCCAACCAAGCCTCCGCATCGCATGCCCTCACTTACGCAGATGGAGAAAACAAGACCGCTCTCTACGCCCTGAGGTGCGGGTCGAGGGCGGCAAACCGATGCTCGATCTCACTGATCTGCAACGGGGTAAAGTCGTACTCGCCACGACGAGACTTCAGTGTCTTGAACAACCCACGCTTCTGAAGCATGTACAGGCGCACCCCTGGAATCAGACGGTCGAGGTTCAACATCAGCAGCAGTTTTGCATACAGGTCGCGCATCTCGTCGTACTGCCCGGCCTGATGCAGATCCCACAATCCAGCGTAGATGTCGGCATACATCACACCACCGGTCATGACCCCATCCGTGCCCAACCGCATCTCATACGCCCACCCGCGACCGAAGTTCGCACCCAGAATGCTCTTGATTGGATTGGGACGGTGTTTGGCCAGCTCGAGCATCCGCTCCTGCACGGGAGGATGTTCCTCCTTGACATAGCCACACTGCGGAAACTCACGCGCCAGCGAGACAAGGAAGTCGACGGTCGGCTCGATGTCGGGAGCCCCACCACTGGTCTGCACAAAGATGGGCCGGTCCGTGACATCACAGAGCGCCGCATAATAATCTCGGAAATCGACAAGAGACGATGCGGTCCTGGGGGGGATAGCAATCATGGCGTCGGGAGCCAGCATCTCGGCTCGTCGCGCGTACTCGAGCATCCCTACCGTGTCATCCGCCTGAACCCCCAGCACGAGCGCCGGGGCGCGGCCCTCATTCGCCTGGGCCAACGTCTCGAATCCGCGGAGCCTCTCCGTCTGGCTCAAATAGCGTTGCTCACTCGAGTTTTGTGGCCATACGAGGGCCTCAATTCCACACCGGTCACAGAAGTCGACTTCGCGCGCCAAATCCTCGTAATCCACTTCATCATTCGCAGTGTAGGGGGTGCTCAAGATCATGAACGCCCCACGCATCGGCTTCTCTTCGGCCGCGTGAGCCCGAAGAGGCGGAAACATCGTCGCCGCCGCGAGAGCCGTCAAGCACTCCCGTCGAGTCGGCGCGAACGGCTCTTTGGTCATCGGTTCTCCCTTCATGTGACCCAGGTGAGGTCCCGCCAATTTCTCTTCTAATACGCTAGTGCTACTCTACACCCACCATGAAGACTACAGTGCTCGGCCTGCTCGTTGCCTTGACTGTCCTGGCCGCCACGGCGTCCGCCCAACCGCAACGCCGACAGGTCGAGACCGCCCCTTGGAGCGGAACCGACCCGTCTCCGTGGATGACGGCGGAGGCGACGGAAGCAGGTCTCGATCTCGACGCACTCGAACACGCCGCACACGTGGCCAGTACGACACATGCGGACTCGTTGGTCGTTGCCCGTCACGGCCGCCTTGTCTTTGAGCGCTACTGGAACGACCGTGGTCCGGATGACGTGCAACAAACGTTCTCCTCGACCAAGGGCGCGTTCTCGTTCTTGGTTGGTCGTGTGTTGGCCCGGGGCGACATTACGTCACTTGACCAGCCCATCGCCGACTTCGTACCGGAGCTGTCGGGCCAGACCCGAGAGCGAGTGACATTCCGCAGTGTCATGGCGATGCAATCGGGACTCGCCCAGTCGCCGACCCTGGATCGGGTAGACGCCGAAGCAGGCCGGAGTCAGCTCGAGGCAGTGCTTGCGCGTGGCATGACGCACGCGCCCTATGAATACTTCATCTATCACAACGCGGCCTACCGGGTGCTCTTCACCGCGCTCGAGCGGGCGACCGGTCAGACCATTCCGGAGCTCTCACGACAGGAACTGTTCGCCCCGCTGGGCATGACCGGCGCCTACTGGGTGGAGCTCCGAACGGGCGGCCGGTTGATGGGTTACCAGAGCATTCGGATGCGACCACGAGACCTCGCCAAGCTCGGTCAAGTGCTTCTCAACAATGGGGTCTGGAACGGTGAGTCGTATCTGGCCTCCGACTACATCGCCCAGCTGCGGACAACGCCGACACCGGATGCCAACCCATCCTATGGGCTGTTTTGGCACCTGAACGCTGGCGACTACTACCTCAGTTATCGCGAGTCAGACTTCGTCCGACAGCGGCTGCTTCCGGGCACACCCCCCGATGCCATCGCAAATTTTGGCAACGGCGGTCAGATCGTGGTCATCGTGCCAAGCCTCGATCTGGTGTGGGTCCGCACCGGAGCCAGGATCCCGTCGAACATCTGGGAACCAAACGGCGCCGTCTCCCAGCTCTCGGCCACGATCGTCGCCGCGGTCATCCCCTGACCGCGCGATTTCGCCTACCGTACCCCCTCTGAAAGCCGAAACACATACAACGCGTTACCGTTACCCGGGTGACGGATCTCGGGGCTGAGCAATCGCGGTACCCGTCGCGGGCTGCCGCCCCCGACGCCAGCGGTTACGGCAATGAACTGAGTACCGTCGGCCTCAAAGCTTACGGGGAACCCTTGGGCCGACGACCCGAGCCGTGTTTCCCACAGAAGGTCACCGGTGCGCACATCCCGAGCCCGGAAATAGCGATCAACATCACCGCTGAAGACGAGCCCTCCTGCGGTTGTCAACGTCGCGGTCAAGAAAGAGGCTCGTTGCTCAACACTCCACACCTCTTCCAGCGTATCGACATTGTAGGCGGCCAGTTTCCCGAGATTGCCGTTGGTGCCTGGCATCTCAAACCACTTGCGGTCCGCCTGAGAACCGCCAGACCCGGGAACCAACGCCACCTCACGTCCGGCGATCTCCAAGCAACTCTGGCTCAGCGGAATCACGAGCGTCCGAGTTTCGGGACTGAACGACATCGCCTGCCAGTTGTGGCCTCCGGCCGTGCTGGGACAGACAGACACCCAGTCGCCAATCCCGGCCTCGGCAATGTCCTGGCGGTAGGTAATGGCGCCGGTCTCGGAATCAATTCGGTCAAAGACGTTCTGATAGACCGTCTCCGCATGCCCGAGATACGCACCGGTCTGTCGGTTCAGCTTCCACAGGACCCCACTCTTGCCAATGGTGAACAACGCACGCTGGCCCTGCCGGTCGTCAATCAACACCTTCTCAAACGACTCATCCAGATCGAGTGCCTCACCCGGAACATGTTGGAAATACCAAACGATGGAGCCATCATCGGGGTTTATGGCAAGTGTTGCGTTCGTGTAGAGCGCCGCATCGTGGACCGTGAGCCCACGACTGGCCGGCACCCAAGGCTTTGCCTGCGCCACCGGCCAATACACCAGCCCGAGCTCCGGGTCATAGCTGCCAGCAATCCAAGAATCGCCCCCGCCTCGTAGCGTCAGTGACAAGTCACCCCAGGTGTCCCCACCCGGCGTGCCAGGCTCCGCAATAGTGAGGGTGCGCCACACCTCTTCCCCTGTCCGGGGGTCATGAGCGGTGATGAAACAGCTGTCGGGCTGGAATCGGGCGCAGCCATTGATGGCGTTGATCACCTTGCCATCGGCCACGATTGGTCCGGCCGAGTTGGTGTATCCCTGCTCATAGTCTGCGAGTTGCGTCTCCCAGAGCATCTCGCCCGTACGAGCGTCGAGGCCGACCAGATAGGCGTCCCGCGAAGCCAGAAACACGGTGTGTTCGAGGATAGCGAGATTGCGGATCAATCCGGTTCGCAGATTATCCGGAAGAGGACGACGATACTCCCACAGGAGTGTGCCGGTGGCCGCCTCGAACGCCTGAATGACGTTGCCAGGACTGGCAAGATAGAGCGTGCCGTCGTACACGAGTGGTGTCGGCTGATTGCTCCCGGCCGGCATCGACCACACCCAGGCCAACGTTAGCTCGTGGACGTTGTCGCGCGTGATCTGGTCGAGAGGACTGTGGCCCCATCCATCGAGGGTTCGTCGATACGTCAACCAGTCGCCGGGAGCCGGGTCGCGCAACATCTCGTTGGTCACCGGCGCGAGCTCGTCGAGCGCCGTATAAGTGAGGGTCGTCGCGCGCGGCGCGACAGAATCGGTAGAAGCCGCCGGACGAGGGGTTACCCCCGCTGACACCGGTTCTGTTGTCGCTCGCAGCCCAATCCCGTTCGCTTGAAGAATATAGGCCACCACATTGTCATATTCGTCGACTCGCAACGAGCCGCCCTGGCCGGGCGGCATGGTGGTGGAGACGAGCTCTACCAACTCGGCCACCGGTCGACCTCCCCACACGTTTTGGAAGTTGGGGCCAGCGAGCTCAGGCGCTTCGAACGCGCCGCTCAAGTCAGGGCGATGGCAGGTGGCACAATATGTCGTAAAGACAACACCTCCGGCCGTCGCCTGGGCGGTCGTGAAGGTACTCCCCGTTTGGGCCGAGGCCCAGTCTGAGACGACCCACAACACCGTTCCTGCAACAAGAAACGCCTTTGTCTTCGTCATCGCGTATTCTTCCTCCTCGCAACTAGCCGTCCACTTATGACGCAAGTACCGACCGTCACTGGCGGTCTGAAGCTGGCCCTGCTGGCGAGACGATCAGACTCTACCACCGCCATCGGCGTCTGAAACGACAGGACGACCGAACCGGGAAGAGGGTTGGGGCCAACCCGGTGGTTTTCTTACAATGGAGAGTTGGGAGGGCTTACCGCGACGCCATGCACCACGATATCGAAGCGATTCAACAACGTATTCATGCGGAAAGTGAATTTGTCGACCGGTTGCTGAATGAGGTTGCCCGCGTGATCGTTGGCCAGCACTACATGATCGAGCGCTTGCTCATCGGTCTACTGGCCGACGGGCACGTCTTGATGGAAGGGCTTCCGGGGTTGGCCAAAACGCTGACCGTCCGAACGCTGGCCGATGCGGTCAGTACGACTTTCCGTCGGATCCAGTTCACTCCCGATCTCCTGCCGGCCGACCTCATTGGCACGCTCGTGTATGACCCGCAGCAGTCAGAGTTCAAGACACGCAAGGGCCCGATTTTTGCCAACGTGATCTTGGCGGATGAGATCAACCGGTCACCGGCGAAGGTGCAGTCCGCGTTACTTGAAGCGATGCAGGAACGCACCGTCACCATCGGCGACACGACTTTTCGCCTCGACGTGCCGTTTCTGGTATTGGCCACCCAGAACCCGATCGAGCAAGAAGGCACATACCCGCTCCCGGAAGCCCAGCTCGACCGGTTCATGCTCAAACTCGCAGTCGGGTATCCCGACAAAGACGAGGACCTCGAGATTCTCCGACGAATGGCGGGAGGTCCGGTGCCGGAGATCACCCCTGTCGTCGAACCAGATGAAATCCTCAGCGCCCGGAAGGCGGTTGATTTGATCTACATGGACCCACAGGTTGAGAAATACATCGTGGACCTGGTCTTCGCGACCCGAACCCCGAAGGACTACGAGCTAGGCGACCTCTCTGATCTGATCGCGTTTGGCGCGTCCCCGCGCGCGACGATCAGTCTGGCCAAGGCCGCCCGAGCTCATGCGTTTCTCCGGCGCCGAGGATACGTCACACCCGAGGACGTCCGATCAATCGGGCTCGACGTGCTGCGTCACCGGGTGCTGCTGACCTATGAAGCTGAAGCGGAAGAAATGACGGCGGATGCCGTTGTCACTCGGGTGTTGAACAGTGTTGAAGTGCCCTAGTGAGTCAATCGTGATTCCCCGAGAGATTCTTAAGCAGGTGCGGCGGGTCGAGATCGCCACGCGAGGTCTTGTCAACGAGGTCTTCTCCGGTGAATATCATTCCGTGTTCAAGGGTCGCGGGATGAACTTCGCTGAAGTGCGCGAGTATCACTACGGCGACGACATCAGGAATATCGACTGGAACGTGACCGCCCGGACGGGCGCTCCATTCGTGAAGGTGTTCGACGAGGAACGCGAGCTGACGGTCATGCTCGTGGTCGATGTCAGCGCCTCCGGAGAATTCGGGTCAGCCGGGCGCATGAAAGGAGAAATCGCCGTCGAGATCTGTGCCGTGCTGGCGTTCTCGGCCATTACAAACAACGACAAAGTCGGACTGATTATTTTCAGCGACCGGATCGAGAAATTCGTTCCGCCACGCAAAGGCCGACACCACGTGCTCCGAGTGCTCCGCGAGCTGTTGTACTTCAAGCCGGAAGGTCGAGGAACCGATGTTGCCGGTGCTTTGGAGTATCTCGCCCGCGTCGTCCGGCGTCGTGCGGTGGTCTTTGTCGTCTCCGACTTTCTGTCCACGGGATACCAAAAGGCGTTGGCCATCGCCGGCCGCCGACATGACACCGTCGTCATACGAATGAGCGACCCCCGTGAGCACGAGCTCCCGGCAGTGGGCTATCTCGAGCTTGAGGACGCCGAGACGGGAGAACTCATCACCGTGAATGCGTCCGATCCCGTGTTTCGGCGGGCATTCGCTCTGGACGTGACCGACACGAAGGCGAACCGGGAACATGAGTTCCGAAAAACACGGGTCGACGTGGTGGAAATCAGCACCGACCGTCCCTACGCCGACCGTCTCATGCGGTTCTTCCGACAGCGGGCGAAACGATTCCGATGAGTAGACGCAAGCCAGCCCGCGATTGCGACCGCCAGAGTTGGCGACGTCTCGGAGTCGTCGTCTGGCTCGTAGTCGCCCAGCTCACACGCGCGTCAGCCCAAGCCGAGCCTCCGACACTGACGGTAACGGTCGCACCCGACGTCGTCACCGTCGGAGACCCCCTCACCGTCGTGCTTGCCGTTGACCACGCGGCGGATACCGATGTGGTGTGGCCGGACCCGATAACGGTCGAGCCACTGGAACTGGTCAACACACGTCTGCCGCCCTCGACTCCAAACGGAGAAAGCCTGCGATCGACCCTCGAGCTCGTCGTCACGGCATTTGAGCTTGGCGAGCTCTCGATGCCAGCCTTCTCA
>JAYZGM010000109.1:0-5777 GCA_036336225.1 Acidobacteriota bacterium
CCAGGAGCATCAAGCGTCGCCGTCACGCGCTTACGGGTCGGCAACGTGAACTGGTAGACCACGTCGTGGCCATCAGCACCCGTGCAAGAGCCCATCGTCGTGTCGCCGAAGCACTGAGTCGAGTTCGACAGAAGGATTGGCAAGTCGGGATCGGTGTCGAAGGAATCAACAACAACCGCGTTCTCACAGGAGTTACCTTCCTTCGGATCCTGAGCGGTCGTTCCCACCCAGATGGACCAGCTGTGAAGGACACCCTCGTTGCCGCTCGTCTCGTCGCAGATCTGAACCTTCCAGGTACCCTGCGGGTTCGCGCCGTTGAGCGCGCACAACGCATCTTCACCCTTCGGATTCGAGTCCGGGAACGTCGAGTGGTAGTTCGCCAATCCAGCGGTATCCGCATCTCCCTGGTCGTAGATCGTCACGCCAGAGCCGTCCGGAGCCACGAGCTTCAAGCTCAGGTCTCCAAGCTCAGGATGCTCCACGTCCGTTCGGACACTGACCTTCGACACGTACGGGTTATCCGAGTCCACATCGATGGTCTCAACCACACACTGGAAGTCCTTAATCGCAGTGTCCACCGAGCCAGAGTGCTCGATCACAGGACACGTACCACAGACCAACTTACAGGTGCCGTCACCACCGTCGATACCCTCACTACAAGAGTCCAGGATGCCGCACTGACCGTCACCGGCGTCGAAACCGTGGGCTCCTGAACAAGGAGCGCCCGCGCACGAGGGCTCACGCTCAGGACTCACACAAGCACCGCCACCGTTGTTCGCGAACGGGTCACACTTGTCCTTCGTACAGGGGTCCGGATCCGCGCAGTCCTCAGCAGTCAGGTCCTGACCCACCGAGCAATTGCCACCGTTACAGGTCTCCGCGCCGTCACAGACCTGACCGTTGTCACAGTCCGCGTCGCTGCTGCAGGCCGCGATTGGCTTCGTCGTCGTGTAGATGTCCCAGTCCTCAAGCGTGTAGCACGCCTCACCACCGGTCGTATCCTCGATCGACAGAACCCACTTACCCTGAAGCATCTGCCCCTCGAAGTCCTTCATCGACCCCTCAATGGGCAGCTTGCCCAAATCGAACGTCGCGTGAAGCTCCGTATCCGTGTTCGTCGGATCAGGCTCGACAAGCGTCACAACCACGCCGTTGTGGGAAAGCTTCAGCTCCATCGTACCCATCTTCTGGCTCGGATCGAGCACAAGGTGAATCTGGGTCGTCACATCCACAATCTCCACGAAGCCGGTCGTCATCTTCTCCACGAAGATCTGCTCGTCGGTCGTGTCGCAGTTACCCTGAATCAGCTCATCGATGACCGGACCGGAGATGTCTCCTGGCATCGGAGTACAGTCACCGTTCGCCTTACAGATGTTCTGGTCGGGGCAATCGCTATCCGACTTACACTTGTCACAATCCAGGTCCTCGGAGTTCGAGCACACACCGCCGATGCACTGGTCGATCGTACAAGGATCGCCATCACCGCACTCGCTGTGCTCGTTACAAGGACCGTAGCCGTTCTCGAAGAACTCGAGCACGTTCGCGATCAGCTCATTCTGCGTCGACGCAGATGGCTGGATACGAGACAGCAAGGCTGACGTGCAGTAGCTGCGTGCGCCAGTCGGGTTGTCGAACGTGATCGCCAGACCACCGCCGTCCTGCTCTCGGGTCAGACCCGTTCGAGCTCCAGAGCCCGAAATCGGGCTCACGAGGTCGGCGTCATTGTAATACGCAGGCGCGTTCGAGTACGTCCACGAACCACCGTAGTTCACACCCTTACCGGCGAGCGGACCGAAGATGCCGCCGTCAACCTCAACCACAGACAGCTTGCACTTCGACTGAAGCTTCGTCTGGGAGTCGTTGCCGAACGTCTTCGAGCCCTCAAGGTAGAGGTCACCACCGTCGTTCACGAAGTCCACGGCCTTCTTCACCGTCGAGTTCGTCAGCTTCGCGCTCGAAGGACCACCACCCGTCGTCACGAACAGACCAAGAACCTCGGTCCAATCGTTCACGTCGTTCAGGTTCTGGACCTGCTGGAACGTCGCGTTGTTCGCCGTCAGCGCGTTCGCAAGAGCGTCACCGTCCGCGTTCGCGACACCGCCGGGAGTCCACAGCACATAGCCTGCGCCAAGGTCCACCACGAACGTCACAGGAATCTCATCGACGAATCCGCCATCCGTCACGCGCAGCGTAGCCGGGTAAGAGCCAATCTGGTCGGCGCTGATCGCGTTGATCGCAACCTTCACCTGCCAGACGCCGTAGACGAACAGCTTCGAGGTGTCGATCACCTCGATGAAGTCCGGGGCGCCGATAAGCTCAAACGTCAGGTCCTCGGAGTTCCACTCCTTGTCGTGGGCCCAGAGCACCTTGTGCTTCACCTCACCGAGCTGACCCGAGACCGTGCCAGCGTCCGTCAGACGATCGTCCGTCATGTCGTACGTCTTATCCACCTGGAGACCCGTCACGAAGAACGGAGCGTGGCCGTCGCTCACGACAAAGTCATCCACAGATACGTCGACCTCAGTCGGAGTGTCACTGTCGATCTGCCAACCGATCCACACGTGGTTCTGAGCCGCCATCAGGTTCGAAAGCGAGTACGTGAACGCTGACAGCGAGTTCTCACCGTCGAGCGCGATCACATCCAGCACCTCGGCACCGTCGTACACACCCTCGGTGTACGTCGCATAAACCGTCATCGTGTGGCTGCCAGGACCGTTCTTCCAGGCCGCGTTGAACTGTACAGACACGAAGTCGTGACCCTGAGGGTTGAAGCTCGGGCTCGACAAGATCGCGTCCGCGCCCACATCACCCTGAGAACCGAAGCACTCCGAGTGGCTGTCAGGACCAAGGAATCCGGAGTAGTTCGTCTTCCAGCACGAGTTCGCGCCCGCACCGGGGTTCCAACCACCGTCCTCAAGGTCACCGTCTGGACCGCCGTTAAGCGGAGGATCTACCGGCTCCGCGCAACCCTTGATCTGGAGCTCCTCGCACACACCGCCGGTGCACACAGGGTCCGTACAGGTCTTGCCGTCCTCATCCGCGCAGTCGTTGTTCACCACGCAGCAAGAGCCACCCTCTTGAAGCTGGAGGTGCTTACACGTGTTGCCTGACGTACACACGTCCGTCGTACACGGGTCGCCATCCTCACAGTCCACGTCCTTCGTGCAGCAAGTCGCGTTCTGCAACAGGTTGCACTGACCCTGGTCAGAGCACTCCCAGACGAAGCACGTCGCCGTACCATCCGGGTCAGGACCACAGGCACCAATCAGAGCGGCCGGGGAGTCCCCAGGCGAGCAGCAGTTCGAGAGCTGCTCGTTCTCGCACGTACCGTGATTCACCTCGAGGTTGTCGAACACACAGGAGTCGCCCGTGCACTCGGCACCGTCATCACACTCGGAGGACTCGTTGCAGCAGTTGTCCACCGGGTTGTTGTGGCACAGGTTGCCAGCGCCACAGTGATCCTTCGTACAAGCGTTGCCGTCCACGCAGTCAGAGTCTGCGAGGCAGCAGTCATCGAGCGCGATTGACGAACAATCTCCCGTCGAAGCCTCACAGACCTCAGCTGTACACGGGTTGTTGTCAGTCGGGCAGTCCGAGTTCTTCGAGCAGCAACCAGCGACAACCTCATGCAGACACTGCTGGGCACCCACGTCACAGGTGTCCTGCGTGCACTTCACACCGTCATCGCAAGGATCGTCGATCGACTCACAGTAGTCCGGGTCGTCAGCGTGCAGACAGATCGGAGGACTGTTGTTGAAGTCACACAGATCCACCGTCGACGGCGTGCCGTCATCGCAGTCGTCATCGTGCGTACAGCACTGCTCACCGCCGTCGAGGACGATCGGGTCGGCTGGATTACACTGGCTCGCGCCCTCGTCACACGTGTTGATCGTACACACGGAGCCGTCGTCACAATCCACGTCGCCCGTGCAGCAGCCATCCACGACGTTCGTCGAGTAACGGCACGTTCCACCAATACAGCGGTCCAGGTTACACGGGTTACCGTCGTTACACTCCGAGTTCTCCGTGCAGCACTCCGGATCCACCTGAGGGATGTTGCAGATCTTGTTGACCGTGTCACACGCGTCGAGCGTACAGTCGTCGAAGTCCTCACAGTCCTCGTCGGCCTCACAGCAGCCCTCGGTCAGCGGGAACTCACACTGTGAGTCCACGTTGCAGGCGCCAAACGCGCAGTAGTGAGCGTCAGGACCAGGCTCGCAACCATCATGGGGAAGCGGCGCGGACACATCCGTGTTCGCGTTCTTCGGAGTTCCCCAAAGGTTGTTCTCCGCGTCGCCGTACTTCACGTTCTTCGCGGGATTGTCATTCGTTCCAGCCACATCCCAATGCTCACCGTCGATGTTCTCGGCGTACATATGGGTCAGCGACCAGGAACGACCATCCTCATGAGCCCACTCCTCGAGGCTCGTGTCGTACGTCACCGAGTCCACGAGGTTGCCCTCGCCGTCCTTCAGCCAGATCGTTCGCTGGACGTTCACGCCCGACTCGTAGGTGTCAGGAAGCGAGATGTCCGAACCGTACTGGTAGTTCGGTACGAATCCGCCGTTCATCGTCTTGTCGGCCTTACGGGCCATCACCCAGTAGGCACCAGGGAACACCTTGAGGGCGCTCGCTCCACCCACGCCGTTAGCGGCGTCGAACACGTGGACCTCGCCACCGCTCGTCTCAAGCTTCCAGCCCTCGAGGTTCACGAGCTGATCGCTCGGGTTGAAGATCTCAATCCACTCACCCACCGCATCAGCGATGTCCCCAGGGGCGGCCATCATCTCGTTGATGACAAGCACGCTCGTCTGAGGCAGCTCGCAGTAAAGCGGGTCAGGCTCATGGGTACACTGGTTCTCCTCACATTTATCGAGCGTCGAGCCGTCGTTGTCGTCACAGTCCGTGTTCGACACGCAGCAATCAGGAGTCTCAGGGTCCGTCTCGTAGATACACGTTCCCGAGTCGTCCGTCGGCTCCTCGTACGCGCAGATGTTTAAGGTACAAGGATTGCCGTCGTTACATCCGGCGTCCTCCGTACAGCAAGAGGGCTTCGAAGGTCCGTAGCGGCACTTCTTGTAGCCCAGCTCGACGTTCTCGTAGCACATGTACGCCATGCAAGGGTCGGCAGGCTTACAGTCAGAATCCGCGTTACAGCAAAGAGGATCGTTCTTCGCGACGTGCTGACACTCGTTCGCGCCCACATTACACGTGTCGTCCGTGCAGTAGTCGCCGTCATCACAATCTGACTCCGCGTAGCAGCAGCCGTCGATCGCCTCGTTCACGCACGCGCCCGATACATCACAGTAATCGTTCGTACACAGGTTGCCGTCGTCACAAACCGACGCGCCATCACCCGCATCAGGGTTGCACTCGAGGCACGTGTTGTCCTTACACAACTGGCCGTAATCACAGTCCAGATCGTGGTCACAGCAGTTCGCCACGGGACCGTAATTACACGTGTTGCCCGTGCAGGCCTCGTTCGAGCACACCATGGAGTCTTCGCAGTCGTCGGCCACACCACAGACCTTCACGACTTTGACGTACACCTTGTCGAGGCTCGTCGGGATGTTCTGCAACACCTGTCCACCCGCGGTCACAAGGCGAGCGGCCAGCTGATGCCGACCATGAGGTACACCCACGAACGAGTAGGGCACCGCGGCGTCCTTCTCATCGACCAGCTCACCGTCCAGGAAGTACTGGATGTGATAGTCGTTCGGGCCCACCTGCGCGTTCGCGAGAGAGACCTCCATCGTGATCAGGACTCCCCCGTCCGA
>JAYZGM010000110.1:0-5386 GCA_036336225.1 Acidobacteriota bacterium
GGGAGACACGATTCACCTCGTGCGCAATCTGGGTGCACACGATGCGATCGACCTGCACATCTGCGGCGCACGCGAGAGAACGGAGGCCGCAATGCGCTATGTACCACGAGATCGTTGTGAGACGTTCGCCGTCGGACAGGAGATTGCGGTCGATGTGATCGCTGACCACCTGCCGGTCGTGATGTCCGAACCTGGGGAATAAGAACCGGGAACGGTATAGGATAGACCGCAGCACCATTGACATCTTGTCCACGCGCCGGGGTGCGTGGCCACAATCACGGGAGCACGCTATGACCACCAAGACCTCACGTCGAACCGTCGTCAAGGGAGGCGCCGCCGCGCTCGGCATGGGGGTCCTCGGCGTGCCGGAGTGGGCATTCCCCGCACTGGCCCAGCAGGAGGAAGTCGTGGCCTTTACGGATATTCCCGAAGGATTCGGGGGACAGCGAGCGGGTTCCCTGACGCGCATCTACGACATTCGGACTATCGACGGCCCCTACACGCCAGCAGACGAGTTCTATGCAATTCAGCATTTCGACCAGCCGGTGATCGATCCGGCCTCGTACCGGTTGACGATCTCGGGCCTCATCGAACGTCCCGTCGAACTGACGGTCGACGACCTGCAAGCACTGGGTCGTCAGGACGTGGATGCAGGTTACGAATGCTCCGGAAATTCAGGACGGGTCATCCAGGGGCTCGCCAGTAACGGCCGGTGGAGTGGGGTGCCGCTCCGGACAGTGCTTGAGCACGTCGGGATCCAAGACTCCGCACGAGAACTGGTCTTCGTCGGCGCCGACAAGGGGCCAGAGTCTGTTGATTTTCGCGGGCGGGCCTACGAGGTGGAACAACCATTCGCACGGAGCCTCTCGCTCCCGAGTGGGCTCAGCACGGAGCCGTTACTCGCCTATGCCTTGAATGACGCGCCGTTGACGAAAGAACAGGGGGCTCCCGTCCGCCTCGTCGTGCCAGGGTGGTATGGAGTCTCCAACGTCAAATGGCTGACACACATCCGGGCGCAGGCCGAGCGGTTTCTCGGCAAGTGGCAGGCGCGGTGGTACCGCACCCTCTGGGCGGAAGAGATCGCGGGTGAGACCGTCTGGCACGAGACCGAGATTACCCGACTACGCGTGAAGTCGGTCATTGCGCGCGTCACGCGGAGCGCGAGTGCACACACGGTAATGGGATTCGTGCTCAACGATGGCACGCCGCTGGAGTCGGTCGAGGTGCGCGTAGACGATGGACCCTGGGAGCTGGCAACCCTGGATGCCTCGACGACGAACCCCTACGGATGGAAACTCTTTCGCTATACCTGGAACGGAGCGACACCAGGAGAGCACACGCTCGTATCTCGCGCAACCGATGTGAACGGGGTCGTGCAGCCCACGAGCGAGGAACTCTCCATTAAACAGACCGGCCTCGAGGACAATTCACAATTCCCACGAACCCTGACGATCTCGTGAGGGAAGTGGGGGGAGACCCGCTCGGCGGGGAGGTGTCATGATGCGATTTTATAGAACGGCGCGACGAACGCTCGTCCTCGCACTCGCGGCGACGGTCTGGGTGAGCGGGGCCTCAGTCTCGGCCCAGTCACTCGACGGCCTCGCCACGGCCTCGCTGGCACA
This sequence comes from Acidobacteriota bacterium, assembly GCA_036336225.1. GTDB lineage: Bacteria > Acidobacteriota > Vicinamibacteria > Vicinamibacterales > UBA8438 > JAJEEA01. Next base: position 1,623 of record JAYZGM010000110.1, read on the forward strand.
GATTTCGGGTGAACTCGACGTTCCGGGGCTTCAGGCCTCCGTCGAGATCCTCCGGGACGAATGGGGCGTGCCGCATATCTACGCGCAGAATGATGACGATCTCTTCTTTGCGCAAGGCTACGTCATGGCCCAGGACCGGCTGTGGCAGATGGAGATGTGGCGCCGCTGGCATGAAGGGCGCCTCGCCGAAATCTTTGGCCCGGAGGCGCTGCCCTACGACCGGCGTACGCGGCTCATGATGTTCCGCGGTCCCTGGGATGAGACCGAATGGACGAGTTACCACCCCGACGCCAAGCGGCTCTTCACGGCCCACGCGAACGGGGTCAACGCGTATATCGCGCAGCAGCGGGACAATCTCCCGGTCGAGTTTCAGCTGACCGGCATCGAGCCCGCCCCCTGGACGCCGGAAACCAGCGTGCTGCGTTGGGCGGCACTGGCCGTTCCCAGCGTACGTGGGCATGCGATCAACGAGATTCAACTGGCGCTCAACGTCGCGCGCTACGGCGCTGAAGAAGCGAATCGCCGTGCCGCACCGGACCCCTGGGATGATCTCGTCGTTCCGGAGGGCCTGGACCTCAGCATTATCACGGAAGATCTACTCGAGGCCGCGCGGGCCGGAGACGGCGACCCGTTCGTGGCGGGCCGGCTGCCGGCGTTGGAGATTGTCGATCCCTACCGGGCACTCGTCGACACCCCGGGCCTGCAGGCAACGCGAGTATCCGCGAGAGAGATTCCGACCGAAGGGAGCAACAACTGGGTCATGACCGGCGCCCGCTCGCCGAGTGGCATCCCGATCCTTGCCAATGACCCGCACCGACGCATCGAGATGCCGGCCCTGCGGTACTTCATACATCTGGTTGCGCCGGGCTGGAATGTCATCGGCGGCGGCGAGCCGCCCTTCGCAGGAGTGGATGCCGGCAGCAACGAACACATGGCCTGGGGCTTCACCTTTGCCGGCACCGACATGGTCGATGTCTACGTCGAGGAGTTGCATCCGGAGACGCCCGATCTCGTGAAGTGGCAAGACGGCTGGGAAGCCCTCCAAATCATCGAGGAAGACATTCTTGTCAAAGGCCAGGACCCCGAGCACATCACGCTCAAGTTCAGCCGCCATGGACCGGTGTTTTACGAGGACCTGGAGCACCGCCGTGTCTACGCGGTGCGCTCGGTCGTACAGGAGCCAGGCACCGCGGCCTACAAAGGGAGTTTTCAGCTCGCACAGGCCACCGGGTGCGAGGATTTCTTCGACCGCGCCATGCACTGGCTGGTGCCGACGCACAGTCTCATCTGCGGCGACGTACAGGGGAATATCGCCCTGCAGGTCACGGGACTGACCCCCGATCGTGACGGGTGGAACGGCCGCCTCCCGGTGCCGGGAACCGGTGAGTTTGAATGGCGTGGATTCCGGTCAGACCTTCCACGGGAGTACAACCCCGACCGGGGATACATCGCGACCGCAAACAATAACGTGCATCCGCCGGATTACCAGGGACGCCCGGTCTTCTACCACTCCTCGAGAGGCATAGAGACCTCTCGGATTGCGCGGCTGCATCAAATTCTCGGCGCCGGCGAGATTCTTTCGGTGGAGGACCACGAGCGGATCCAGCACGACGCCTATCTCCTGGCGGCTGAACGCGACATCCCCTCGTTCCAGGGATGGACATCCGACGACCCGGACGTGGAGTGGGCCCGACAGCAGATAGCGGGATGGAACGGGAGTCTCTCCCGTGAGAGCGCGGCCGGGGCGCTCTATGTGCGCTGGAATAGCGAGGTCGCAGCGGACGCCCGAGCGTCTGATACTCCGGTCGCAGAGCGCCAATCCTTGATCGAGGACGGCGTGCGCGCGGCCATGGCACGGCTGAGCGCGGAGTTAGGTCCAGACCGCACGGCGTGGCGCCACGGACGGGTACACGCCAGCGAATTGCCGCATATGATGACGGCAGCCTTCGACTTGCCGACGGTCGAGCGTCCGGGTGGGTTCGGTTCGGTTAACGCCACCGGAGCCAATTTCCGTCGCATCATCGACCTGGCCGACCTGGATCGTTCGGTGGCGACCAACGCACCGGGTCAGTCGGCCCAACCCGGAAGTCCCTATTACGGAAATCTCGCGGATCGCCTGGGCAACGGAGAGTATTTTCCGCTGTTGTATACACGAGAGGGAGTCGAGGAGCACACGGCTCATCGCCTGACCCTCCGCCCGACGCGGCGCACCGAATAGAGAGCGCCCCTTTGGCGTGACACATCGCCTGTTGGCGTCTGGAACCGCGGTCCCTTGACCGGGAGCAGGCTGGCACCAGAACGTGCGGCGCCGCGCTCTGGCTGGTGGGGACCATCGCATCAAGGGACACGCCGCCTTGCGCGGACCATCGCGTGGGGATGGCGTATTACGTGAGAGGACTCCCATGCGAGATTGCATCCTGGCCGCGGTGGCTCTCCTGCTGTTGGGCCCGACCGTATCGCTCGCCCAGACCGGCGCGCTCCCCGGGCGTTGGCTGACCTACGGGGGTGATGCCGGTAGTACCAGGTACTCGCCCCTCGACCAGATCGATGAAAACTCGCTCGAGCGGCTCAAGGTTGCCTGGCGGTGGGACTCGCCCGACAATGCCGTCGTCGTCAACAATCGTGCCGCATTGTCACGCGTGCCGTCGGCCTTCAAGGCCACCCCTGTCCTGATCGATGGCGTCCTGTACATCAAGACGTCGATGAGTCAGGCGGCGGCAATCGACGCCGCCACCGGTGAAACGAAATGGGTCTTCGATCCGGGTATCTGGGACGGCTTCGCCCCGGCGAATACGGGATTCAACTCCCGTGGCGTTGCCTATTGGTCCGATGGGGTCGAAGCGCGGATCTTCCTGCCCACAGGAGACGCCTATCTCTCCGCCCTGGACGCCGCGACAGGCCGACCCATTGCGCAATTCGGAGCCGATGGGGCGGTTGACGCCACCCAGGGGCTACGCCGGCCTATTGCGCGCGAAGAGTACCAGCTGATGTCAGCGCCGCTGGTCGTCGGGGACGTCGTCGTGATCGGGTCCGTCGTCTTCGACGGGCCGCGCTACCAGTTGGCTCCCCCCGGGGATGTGCGGGGATTCGACGTCCGGACCGGTGAAGAACTCTGGGAGTTCCATACAATTCCGCAGCCCGGAGAATTCGGTAACGACACCTGGGAAGACGGGTCATGGCGAGACACGGGCGCGACCAATGCCTGGGGTTCGCTCAGCGCGGACTCGGAGCTAGGCTACGTCTACATCCCGACGAGCACTCCGACGAATGATTGGTACGGCGGTCATCGTCCGGGGGATAACCTCTTTGCGGAAAGTATCGTCTGCCTGGACGCGGAGACCGGCGAGCGCGTGTGGCACTTTCAATTCGTCCACCACGGATTATGGGACTACGATGCCACGGCGGCACCGTTGCTCGTCGATCTGGTCGTGGATGGCCGTCCAATCAAGGCGGTCGCGGTGGTCACGAAGCAGGCCTATACCTATGTCTTCGATCGGATCACGGGCGAACCCGTCTGGCCCATCGAGGAACGGCCGGTTCCACCGTCGCTAGTGCCCGGGGAGCGAAGTTCGCCAACCCAACCGCATCCCACGAAACCGCCTCCCTTTGATCGCCAGGGGTTCGCACGAGATGACCTGATCGATTTCACCCCTGAATTGCGTTCCGAAGCGGAGGAACGGATGGGGGCGTTTACCTACGGGCCCCTCTTCGAGCCACCGTCACGTGTAGGCAACGGCACCCGCGGCACCAGCTTGATGCACGGG